>JAJQHF010000038.1 GCA_021199975.1 Candidatus Gastranaerophilales bacterium | reverse complement strand
GTGCATTTGTATGTGCATTTATGTATGTTTTAGAAAGAACGAGGTATAGGAAAATTAATATTGATGCTAATACTATAATTATGCTCTTTTCAGTTTTATTACTTGCATGTTTGTTTCTTTGGCTGGATTATAGAAGAAACAACAAGGAAAAAAATATGCTTGTACAGGATTTAGAAGAAAAAAACAGCCTGTATAAGAAAGAAGCTCTTATTGCAGCTAAAGAAGCCGTTCAAAAAGATATTGAAAAATTTCAAGAGGAAACAAAAGAAAAAAAACAGGAATTAGCAAAACAGGAAGCTAAAATCGCAAGAAAAGAAGAACAGCTTGAAGATAAAGAACAGGCAATTCAAAATAAAGAATCGGAATTACAGCGTAAAATGGATGAATTGCTTGATAAAGAAGATTATCTCGCTGAAGCTATACAAAAACAGACAGAGGAGCTTGAAAGAATTTCAGGCATGTCATCGGAAGAAGCAAAAAAAGTTTTATTAGAACAGTTAAAATCCGAATTACAGCAGGAAGCAAATAACCTGATACGTGAAAACGAAAATCATATAAAAGAAGTTTCCAATGAAAAAGCAAAAGAAATATTATCAACCGTAATGCAAAGATGCGCTATTGATCAGGTAGTAGAATCCACTGTTTCTTCGGTAAGCTTACCGTCAGATGAAATGAAAGGACGTATAATCGGACGTGAAGGAAGAAACATAAGAACACTTGAAACACTTACAGGTGTTGACTTAATAATTGATGATACACCTGAAGCAGTCGTTCTCTCTTGCTTTGACCCCGTAAAAAGAGAAATTGCGAAACTTGCTTTAGAAAAACTTGTATCAGACGGACGTATTCACCCTGTTCGTATTGAAGAAATGGTTGAAAAAGCAAAATCAGAAATAGAACAAAAAATAAAGCAAGAGGGTGAAAATGCCGCTATGGAAATGGGCATTATGAACATAAATAAAGAGCTTATTAAAACCCTCGGAAGGCTCTATTACAGAACAAGCTACGGTCAAAACGTACTGCTTCATTCTTTGGAAGTAGGTCATATTGCAGGCATGTTAGCGGCAGAAATAGGTGCAAATGTAAAAGTGGCAAAACGTGCAGGTTTATTGCATGATATAGGCAAGGCGGTTGATCAGACACAAGAAGGCACCCATATAGAGCTTGGTGTTGAACTTGCAAGAAGATACGGAGAAAAAGAAGAAGTTATTCACGCAATAGAAGCTCATCATGACGATGTTACCGCAAATACAACAGAGGCTGTTCTTGTTAAATTGGCTGACGCTATTTCGGCAGGAAGACCGGGTTCAAGAAGAGATACACTTGAAATTTATATTAAAAGACTCCAAAAGTTAGAAGAAATAGCATTGAGCTATGACGGAATAAAACAATCTTTTGCTGTACAGGCAGGCAGAGAAGTAAGAGTTATTGTTCAGCCTGATAAATTTGATGACCTTGCTTCCGCAAGATTAGCAAGAGATATAGCAAAACGAATAGAAGAAGAACTTGATTATCCCGGTCAGATAAGAGTAACTGTTGTCAGAGAAACAAGAACAACGGAAGTTGCTAAATAACACATATTAATTGTTATACCCGTACATAATTAAAAATAAATTCATGACAAATACAGTAAAAATAATGTTTTTAGGTGATATAGTAGGAAAAGCCGGACGGCTTGCCGTTAAAAATTATATTGCCGAATTAAATGAAAGACCTGATTTTATAATAGCGAATGTAGAAAATGCGTCGCACGGTTTTGGTTTGACCCAAAAAAATTATGAAGAATTACTTTCTTACGGCATTAATTGTTTTACATCAGGAAATCATATTTGGGATAAACGGGAAATTTTCCAATATATAGATAAGGCAGATAAACTAATCAGACCTATTAATTACCCTAAAGGAACTCACGGAACGGGTTATAGAATTTTTGAAACGGACAAATGCAAAATCGGTGTTATTAATGTATTAGGCAGAACTTTTATGGGGTTAATTGATTCTCCGTGGGAATTATTGACTCAAGCAATAGAAGAAATAAAAAAGGAAACTCAAATCATAATAATGGACATCCATGCAGAAGCCACCGCCGAAAAAATATGTATGGCTAAATATTATGCTAAACAGGGTATTTCTGCTGTTTTCGGCACTCATACTCATGTTCAGACATCAGATGAAAAAATTTACGAAGGCTGCTGTGCTTATATTACAGATGCGGGATTTTGCGGCGATATAAACGGTGTAATCGGCATGGAATATGAAACCTCCGTCAACAGAATGATTACTGCAATTCCAGAAAGACTTGATGTCGCAAATTCAGGTGATTCTCAGGTTAACGGCGTGATTTTCACCGTTAATATTTTAAGCGGGAAAGCTGAATCTATTGAAAGAATTAACAAACAATATATTAGTGAGGAAAATATTATTATGAAAGGATAGGAAGTGAAAGTTGATTTACATATCCATACCTGCTATTCGGACGGCGCATTTTCTCCTGAGAAAATTGTTGACTGTGCAATAGAAGCAGGGCTTGGTGTAATTGCCGTTACTGACCACGATAATGTATTGTCATACGGTATAGCATCTGAATATGCAAAAGATAAACCTTTGGAAATTCTTCCGGGAGTTGAAATTAATACGCTTTACAAAGGATATGAAGTTCATATACTCGGTTATTTTATGGACTTAAATAATTCTGATTTTCAAAAATTAATAAAAAATCAGCAGCAAGCTCGTGTTAAACAAACAAAAGAAATTATTTATCTTCTTTCTAAAAAAGCGGGAATTAAAATTACTTATGACAGCATAATAAAACAAGTGGCAGAAGGCGGAAGCATAGGAAGACCCCACATAGCAAAAGCTATAACCAATGCAGGCGGCACTTCAAGTGTTATCGAAGCTTACAATAAATATATTAATGACGACTCAAATGTATATGTACAAAGAAAAACCGTAAGCCCGTTTGATGCTGTTGAAGTTATATATGATGCAGGCGGAATACCTGTTTTTGCACATCCTTTTGATGTTGATATAGCAGATAAACTTACTGTTGAAATGATGAATTTTGGTTTAAGAGGCTTGGAAGCTTATCACAGAAAACATTCTCCCGCTATTATTGAATATTTTTCAACTTTAGCGGAAAAATACGGATTGATTGTCACGGGCGGTTCCGATTTTCATGCTCCTAACCCTAATAACGGTAATATCATTATGGGGAAGAATTTTGTTCCTGATTGGATTTATGATGAACTTATGAAAGAAAAAAGAAGAATGGAACTCGCAAAATGAAAAATTTGTCTTTCGGCATATTTAATGTCATTTCCGTTTTTTTAATAGTCTTATTAATTGTATTAATATTACTTCCCTTTAATTTAATTAATCTAGAACAAGCGCAAAGAATTGCAAAATGGAAATCGGAATATGAACAGTTAAATTACTGTTTTTCTCTTGTAAATCTGCATGAAGGCTCTATTGTTCCCACTAATGAGGAAGCGGGAATTGTTGTTTCCTCCCGATATATGTATGAAAGAATTAAACCTTATTTTGATTTAATTGAAAACCCCAATATCAATTTTTCTAAATATAATTATAGAAAAATGAAAGGGAATAAAATAAATAAAATGCATCAATTTTATTTTGATAAATTCTTTGTGAAGAAAGACGGGGTCATATTATCAATAAAACAAAACGAACAAGAAATAAAAGATGAAAAACAGCCGTTATTTTATATGTTTGTTGATATAAACGGAATTGAAAAGCCTAATCGAATAGGGCAGGATATATTTATTATAAACATATACAAAAATTATATAGCAGCAATGGGGAATTCAAAAACTTATGCAAAACTAAAATACAACTGCTCCCCGTTGGGAAACGGTTTATATTGCAGTGAATATTATCTTTTGGGCGGGCGTTTTTAATTTGTTAAAAGAACATGTTTATGATAAGGTTATAAATCATTTAGAATAAGAAAACACAAACTTAAATTAAGGAGAGAAGAATGACAGAGAAACGAGTATGGTTATTCAAAGAAGGAAATGCTTCAATGAGAAACCTTTTAGGAGGCAAGGGGGCAAATTTAGCAGAAATGACTAATTTAGATTTGCCGGTGCCGCCCGGGTTGACAATTACAACAGAAACCTGCATGGACTATATAAATAACGGAAATAAAATGCCGACAGGATTAATGGATGAAGTAAAAGAAAAATTAAAGATTGTTGAAACACAGGCAGGTAAAAAGTTCGGAGATAAAACAAATCCATTATTAGTTTCGGTTCGTTCAGGCGCAAGAGTTTCCATGCCGGGAATGATGGAAACAATTTTAAATCTAGGCTTAAATGATGAAACTGTTGAAGCTATGATTAAATTAACTAACAACCCGAGATTTTGTTACGACAGCTACCGCAGATTTTTAACAATGTTCGGTTCTGTTGCATGGGAAATGGACAGACAAAAATATTTTGAATCGGAAGTTGAAAAAGTAAAAGTAAGAGAGGGTGTAAAATCAGATACCGAAATCTCCGCAGAAGGCTGGAAATCTTTAATTCCGATATATAAAAACGTAATAAAAGAGGTTACGGGCAAAGAATTTCCGCAAGACCCATATATTCAATTACAAGAAGCTATTGAAGCGGTATTCCGTTCCTGGAATATCCCAAGAGCCGTAGCATACAGAAATATGAATAAAATTGACCATAACTACGGCACAGCAGTTAATGTACAAACTATGGTATTCGGAAACATGGGCGACGATTGCGCTACAGGTGTTTCCTTTACAAGAAATCCCGCTACAGGTGAAAATAAATTTTATGGTGAATATCTTACAAATGCACAGGGCGAAGACGTTGTTGCAGGTATCAGAACGCCAAAACCTATAGCAATGCTTGAAACAGAAATGCCTGATTTATATAAACAATATGTAGATATTGCGAAAAAATTAGAACTCGGATATAAAGATGTTCAAGATATGGAATTTACTATTGAAAAAGGTAAATTATATATTCTTCAGACAAGAAACGGAAAAAGAACAGCGGCAGCTGCAGTCAGAATTGCGGTTGATATGTGTGAAGAAGGAATTATTACTAAAGAAAGAGCCATTGAATTAGTTGATCCGTACAGTGTAAATCAAATATTATTACCTTGTTTTGATACAAAAGCGATGGAAGACTCAAAGAAAATAGCACACGGTGTAAATGCCTCTCCGGGAGCTGCAGTTGGTAAAATCGTATTTGATACGGAAGAAGCGGCTAAAAGAGGTGAAGCGGGAGAAAAAATTATTTTGGTTCGTATTGAAACATGTCCCGATGATATACACGGAATGGCAGTCTCTCAAGGTGTATTAACACTTAGAGGCGGTGCTACTTCTCACGCTGCCGTTGTTGCAAAAGGAATGGGAAAACCCTGCGTTTCAGGCTGCGAAGATATTAAAATTGACTTAAATAATGAAACTCTTACCGGTGCAGATGGAAGTGTATATCATAAAAATGATATTATATCTCTTGACGGCGGAAAAGGTATTGTTATGGCAGGCAGTGTTAAACTTGTCGAAGCTAAAATCGATGATAATTGGAATAAATTCTTTGGCTGGGTTGACGAGATTAAAAAATTAAAAGTTGAAGCAAATGCGGATACACCAAAAGATATTGAAAATGCTTTAAAATTTGGGGCTGAAGGTGTAGGACTTTGCAGAACCGAACATATGTTTATGGATCCCGACAGACTCCCCTGGGTTCAAAAGATGATTATAGCAGGAACTGAAGAAGCAAGAAAAGAAGCATTGGATAAACTTCTTCCAATGCAATACAGCGACTTCTATGCAATGTTTAAAGCACTTGGCGATAAGCCTTTGACAGTAAGACTTTTAGATCCGCCTTTACATGAGTTTTTACCTTCAAAAGAAGATTTAATAGCGGAAGTTGCGGCATTAAAGGCTCTTAATAAAGATGCAAAAGAAAAAGAAGAATTACTCCACGTTGTTGAAGGATTGTCGGAGTCTAATCCTATGATGGGGTTAAGAGGCTGCCGTTTAGGTTTGACATATCCCGAAATTAATGAAATGCAGGTAAAAGCCATTTTTGAAGCCTGCTGTGATTTGAAAAAAGAAGGCTATGCAGTAAAACCCTGGATCATGATTCCTTTAATCGGACATGTTAATGAACTAAAAGCTGCTAAAGATATTTTAGTTCGTGTTGCAAAAGAAGTTATGAACGCAAAAGGTGTTGAAGTCGATTATAAATTCGGAACTATGATAGAAATCCCGCGTGCTGCATTAACAGCTGACGAGATTGCACAATATGCAGAGTTCTTCTCTTTTGGTACTAATGACCTTACACAAATGACTTTTGGTTATTCAAGAGATGATGCGGAAGGTAAGTTCTTAAATAGATATGTCGAACAAAAAATTCTGCCTTCAAATCCGTTTGCAACACTTGACACAAAAGGCGTAGGACAATTAATAGAAATGTCAATGGAAAAAGGTAAAAAAGAAAATCCAACACTTGTAGGCGGTGTTTGCGGCGAACATGGCGGAGACCCTGATAGCGTTAAATTCTGTAATAAAATAGGTTTAAACTATGTATCTTGCTCTCCGTTCAGAATACCTCAAGCAAGATTAGCTGCCGCTCAAGCTGTAGTTGAACAATCAAAATAAACCTTTATAACAAACTGAAACAAAGAGAAGTATACAAATACTTCTCTTTGTTTTAATTATACACCGTTAAGAGGTTAACTTTTATAACATAGGATATGATATAATTATTCTATGGAAAACAATACAGAACTGAAAGTAAAAAACCTAATGAACCTGCGTACAAGCTTGATTGCTGTTGTAACAGTACTTACAGGCGGACTTATAAGTTTTATATTTACAGATACAAATATTATATTCAAAACTTTTATAATTATTTCCGGTGTGTACTTTGATATATTATTTGTAGTTAATATGATTAATACTAATAACAAAATAAATAAATTATTGGAGGGATAATAAGTGAGTAATATTAACGTAAATGATATATTGTTATTAATAATTATTTTAAGTTTAACTTTAACAGGTTTATACTGTCAGTATAAAACTTGGAAGTTTAACAAAGAATTAAAAGAAAATAAATAAAATATATTTATTACTTAAAGAATACACTTGCAATTATTATAGACATTATTATTCCGATTAAATCAGCACTTAAACCGGTTAGCAGCGCATATCTGTATTTTTTTATGCCGACTGCGCCAAAATAAACAGTCAATACATAAAATGTAGTTTCAGAACTTCCCATCATAATTGCTGCTAATTTTGAAGTATAAGAATTAATATCATTATTGGCAATAATATCAGAAAAAACACCAAGAGCGGCACTGCCTGAAAGAGAACGAACAAAAGCCAAAGGAAGAACATCAGCAGGTAAATGTATTATATCCAAAAATCCCGAACAAAAAACAGAAACAGAATCTATAGCACCTGATGCTCTTAACATGGAAATTGCAACAATAATTGCGACCAAATACGGAATAATATTAAAACTTACTTTAGCACCGTCTTTTGCACCTTCAATAAATGCCTCATATACAGACACCTTTTTTATAACCGCAACAGTCAATATTAATAAAATTATGGAGGGAAGAGCCCAAAGTGAGATTATATCAATCAGTTCTTTAATCGGCATTTATTGCCTCGCTGTCTTTTTGCGGCGGAAAAATTCGCTGAAATAAATTTGCAATTATTAATGCTGAAATAAATGCAATACTTGTAACAATAAGAGTCGGAATTATTATTTCAGTAGGATTAGCACTTCCGTTTGCTGCAAGAATAGCAATAACTGTTGCAGGAATTAACTGAAATCCTGCCGTATTCATAGCAAGCAGTGTACACATTGAATTAGAAGCACTGTCTTTATCTTTATTAAGTTCTTGCATACCTTTAATTGCTCTGATTCCTATAGGGGTTGCAGCATTAGCAAGACCAAGAGCATTAGCGGAAAAATTCATTGCAACATCACCTATAATCGGGCTGTTTTTAGGAATTTCCGGAAAAACTTTTTGAGCTAACGGATTAAGCAATTTTGATATAAATTCTACAATTCCTGACTTTTCGGCAATTTTCATAATACCGAGCCAAAAAGTCATTATACCTAAAAGAGTTAAGATTATTTTAACAGCAAGCTCGCAGCCTGAAAATATTGCATTTGCAACATCATTTAATGTTCCGTTTATTATACCGAAAATTATAGAAATAACAATTAAAAAATACCAAATTAAATTCATAATCTAATTTTATTAAATATAGAAAAAAAAATCAAAAATTATTTTTTTGTTGACGAACGAATTAAATCATCATAATATAATAAAGGAATGTCGTAGTGGCGGAATGGTATACGCGCACGTTTGAGGGGCGTGTGGAGAAATCCTTGAGAGTTCAAGTCTCTTCTACGACATTTAAATTTTTAGAGCCTTTATTATAAGACTCTATTTTAGTAATAGAGCTGTTTTCACGAGTTCCAATTACTGTTACATTGCTTAAATTCAGAGTACTATTTTTGAGGACTTGTTTCGCTTCCGCTGAGCGACTTTCGAGGGTTTCAGTCAATGAATTTATATCTGCTGTAAACTCTTGTTTCTTAGCGAGTTTTACTTAAAACTCGTGAAGCCTTGCATGCCCGATAAATTGCAAGAGTAAAGCTAGGACGCCCACAGGGTAAGGGCAAATCAAAACTAGACGAACACACAGAGGATATAATAAAACTGTTAGCCTTACGAGTTCCAAAAACCCTTATTGCTAAGCAATACAATACATCCGTAGGAAATTTGTATAACTTTATAAATAAAATAGAAGAGTTGAATAAGCATTAAAAAAGATAGACTCTCTGAACAACACACCATACCCTTAAGGTACTGCTGGGATTACCCAACGTTGTTTTAATCAGACGCTAGTCTACCTATATGTATTATACATCATGACCATTAAGTTTTCAACCCTTTACTAAGATTTCTTAAGAGGTCATTTATCCAATTATACTTTTCTTGCTCTAAAATATCTGTATCACTCGGAAATAATTTTAATCCATAACCTAAACATTTTCCATTATAAACAAATATATTACTACTTAATTTTATATAGTATGAAGGTTCTACATCTCCATCGTACTGATTAGGCTCAAATGCTTGATAAGTTGAACTTGCAACTATATCAGCAAGTTGTAAACATTTTGACTGGCTCTTGGTCAATGGTTTGATACTAAGCACATATTGTTCGCAATCAATGACTTTACGCATATATGTTTCTAATTCATCATAATGAGTATTTCTACGGTGTTCAAAAATGAAATTAGCCTTAGCATTTTTAAACTTGAGGTATATCGCTACTTTTTCAAGCAAGAGTTTGCAAGCATAATTATAAAGTACAGACTTAACTTTTAGGGGTTCTTTCAACTTTTCTTTTTGAAATACAACAGAAATGACCGTAAAGTCTTTAAATTGTTCTAACTGATTTACACATACTTTTCTTTTCTCATGAGACATTTTATAGAAATGCAGAGGTGCTAACATATCTTTCTGTTGATACTTAAGTATTTTCTTAAGCTCATTTACAACACTTGCCAATTTCCGGTCTAATTCCTGTTTAACAATAATAGCCGATAATACAAAGAACTTACTACTCCCACGCCCTTTATCACACTCAAACTTAAAGCCTTCGTCTCCTGCCTCATCAATATACACATTATAATTACTTGCTGCAATCTTTTTTGCTTCCATACAATAAATATACCATAAACAAAGGAGTATGCACTTATGATAAGCGTTTCTAAATTCTATCACTATATGGTAATGAATTAATATAATCTTCCATGAACTGCCAGTCTGGAACAAAACCTTTGTCAGAATAGGTGTGGTTATTGTCTATGATAGGTTTATTGTTAACATTTCTTTTTATAGGAAGTTTAAGAATAGTATTTTTTATCAAATCCATTCTGTATGCTCTACCATAACAATATCTAATTCCTTCTTGTGCAAATAAAGTTCTAAAGAATAATCCTCTTTTTAAATTTAACCAATCAGCACGCAATACTACCATATGGTCACCAGCTATAAAACGTTCGTTCTGATAGAAACAAGTTGCTGTAGTATCTCCAATTGTAATACAATTTGGTTCTTCCAAGCCTTCATATCGAACTGTATCATCTACAGAAGTGTCAATCCCATTATTAATATCTGTTCTAGAAACAAAATGAATGCCTTTTTCAACTTCCTCAACTTCTTCTTTGGTATGCGCTTTTGCTTTATATATTCTATTAAACAATTTAGATACTGTGAATTCTTCCCATTTGTCAATTTCTAAATCTTTAATATTCCCAGTTTTAACTTTGGTTGTAATAGGCTTGTGGTGCAACGAATTAATATAATCTTCCATAAATTGCCAGTCTGGAACATATCCTTCATCAGAATATGTCTTGTTACCATCTATAAATGGAGTGTTATCTGAATGGCATTTAATTGGTAGCCTTATGATAATTTGATTAGAGTCTCCAACACGACATTGTCTTCCATAAGACCATTTACCGTTTTCATTAAAAGATATAATTGAGGTTAAGAATAGACCAACATTTTGTGTCATATCAAATTTAGGAGAATATATATTTGCATCACTTGTTGCACTAAATGATTTTCCTTGATAAAACGCCTTACATTCGACTTTACCTGTTACAATTTTATTTTCTTTGAAGTCAGGAGGTAAATTTATCATCAAACCAACGCCATTGTTTGTCGCTGAAGCTGATACGTATGGAGTTGTGCCAATATCATAGTCATCTGAACTATAATAATTACCCGCACAAATATCAAACAATCTCTTAACTTCAAACTCTTTCCAATCTTGCACATTCAATTCCATGTCTATGCCTCATTATTACTTTCATAGACATTACCTTCTTTAACAAGATAAGATAAGTAGTTATTAAGCGTACGTTGAAAATCATCTGCCGTTAGTTTAGTATAATCAGTTTTCATATAGGCTTCACATAACCATTCATCATCAGAATTAACACGCTCTACGGCTGATTTTCCATCAACAACTGCTTTCCTTTCAAACAAATCTAACCATTCATTCTCAATCTGTTTCCATTTAGAAATAGTGGAATTGCCCTTCTCATCTTTAATAAACTGTTCTACACGACCTAAATTCTTCTTCTTAACAAATCCATCATCTTTACAATAACCAAAGAACGTAGGTCTTGTTGTTCCATCCGGTTTTACATGAGGCTGACCAAGAGTAAACAACATACAGCAAGCACATACAGAAGAACCCGGGTAGAATATTTCAGCCGGTAAAGAAAAAACAGCTTCTAAGGTATTATCTTCTAACAAAACTTCTTTTTCTTTTGTAATAAGGCTGCCTGTACCAATAGCACATGCCAATGGTAACAGCACAGCCAGTTTAACCGGCTTTGGCTGCTTTCCATTCTTAATGCGTTCAGTATTAAGCTCTTTAATTACATCAGAGAAGTAGTGAACAAACACAAGACCTTTTGTTGGGTCTTCTTTACCATCTTTTGCTTTACCCCACTCTGATTTATAAGAGTCCGGAATACTTCTTGGTTTTGCATTATACGGTGGATTCATTAAAATAATATTTGGGTCAGCTTCTTTAATAAACTTCCTATTGTCTTTATCAAAACAACTACCTGGTTTAATATTAGAGTTTCCATCGCCATGTATCAGCATATTGGTAACAGATAATCCAAAGGCTTTTTCTTCAACTTCAATACCATAGATATTATTTTCTTTAACTGTCTTTTGAAGGGCTTTAGCTTGTTCTTCCGTCCTACCATTTAAGCAGTCTGATAATTCTTTAACCATTGCTTGAACCAAGAACGACGCACTGCCGCATGTTCCGTCAAGTACAACCTTTGTGCAGTCAACTTCTGTTAATCTGCACATAAATTCTGTGATGTGGTCGGGAGTGAAGGCTTGGTTCTTATCGGCTTTACCAGTGTACTTATTAAATGCGATAAAAAACAGATTTAGGATGTCTTGACCTTCTGAACTATTAGTATCTATGTACTTATAAATATCCATGAGAATACTGTCAATTATTTCAGTCCAATCCTTTTGGGTAAGAGCTTTAATTTTCTGGTTGTCTAATACATTCTTTTGAAGTAATTCAATTTTCTTTGCTTTGTTATCTGAACCATCAAGCAATTCAGTTAAAGTTCCTTTTATACCGGCAATAATCTGTGTTGCAGACATCACCTTTAAAGTATCATTCACTTTTCTTTTTAATGCTTCGTCAATTCTTGCAGCACCAAGTCTTTTTAATAAGTCTTTAATATGAAGCAGCACAGTCCCTACAAACTGACTTCTTAATACTTCATCAATATCCTTTTTATGAAGTAATTCATTAAGAGCATAGGTATTTTTCAGCACTCTTTCTCTGTCGTTCTGCTTGTTATGATAAAACAAAGATTTATAGTGTTCCATCGTATCAAGAACAGTTTCATCTGATAGAAAATGGTCTTCATCTATAACAGATTTCCACACCTTTATCTTGTCATTCTTTGTATTAGCTAAAATACAAACAACTTTTTTGTCAGGATGTAAAGCGTTTTCTTCTTCAAGATATTCTTCTAATTGTTTAATATCATCATCAACAAAGTTTTGCTTCGTCTCAACTAACAAAACAAAATCATCATCCTCAAAGCGTATATCTAATTTGAAGTGATTAAATTTGTGTCCAAGAGCTTTTTCCAACTTTGCTTTAGAACCGGCTTCTACAACATAGCTATATTCTCCACCTTCAATATTAGTAGTAAGATACTTGCTACCAATCCTCTCTATCATACCATGTCTATTCACTACTACTTTCTTAACAAGCAAAACGGGGGTGGTCTATACATTAAAGAAATGAGTTCTTTCTGAAACTTCATACAGTTGTAGTATTGGTAAATAACACATTATATAGCCTTTACACTTCGTCAGTTATCATAAACACTTACAATGGATATAAGGAAAAACTTAGGCACACTCTAGCTCTAAAGCCAAGCGAATATTATAATACTCATTAGTTGCTTGTTTTATAGACTTTACAACTCCACCACAAACATGGCTCATGCGTTCTTTTTGTCTTACTATGTTCTTGTCGAAAGGTTCCAAAGTTGATACTATATCGACAAATAAAAATAGAGCATTTTATTTGTCAATTTATTATTCTTTTGGTAGTAAAATACCATCTTTAACATTTTTCATAGCTTCTAATAGATTTACTGTGCCATCCGGGTTCGTATAGCCTTTTTTTGCTGCTTCTTCTGCAAAATGCCCTAATCCGCATACCTCTTTTTTCAGGTTAGTATGCAAACTAACGGTGTCATTTTCAGGTATTCTTTCTAAATTGCTTTTTGGTTGTATATTACCATCTTTAACATTTTTCATAGCTTCTAATAAATTTACTGTACCATTTGGGTTTGTATAACCTTTTTTTGCCGCTTCACTAGCGAAATATCCCAATCCGCATACTTTTTGTTCCATTTTGTACTTCCTTCCTTTATAAAAAAAATATTACCTTGCTTTTGTATTTTTATAAAATCATTTCAATTATAAAAAATGACTATTTTTTAGCTTTTTTTAAATTTTCTTAATATCTTACATATCTTGCTGCAACATCATTTTGATTTATAGATATTTTAAAAATACTTTACAAAATAGCAAAATTATTTATTTTCATGTGATACTATATGTGTGGAATTGTATAATTAAAGGATTAAGTAATGCCGGTTAATAATGTATCATTCGGAAGTGTTATAGCGGTATCAGGTAAGCCTAAAAAAGTAAATAAAGTAAGCAGCAGATTATATACTCAAATGCAAGTCGGTGATATAATTATGAAGGATGTTACTTCCGTGTATAAAAATGCATCATCAGAAGGTATGCTTGCACAATCAGCACAAAGAGGCGATAAAGTAGAAATTTATATTACAGGTAAAGATGTAGATAAGGTTAGAAATCAAGAACCGGAATGGGATACTTTAGGCGGAATATTATCTAATTTAAGTACATATTTTAATTTAAATAGAAATACCGTAGAAGAAACTGTAAATAGCATATCTGAAAGTTAAAAAGAGGATTTTATGATTAAAGAATTTTTAAACGAATTTAAAGAATTTGCCGTAAAAGGTAACGTTATTGATATGGCGGTAGGTATTATAATTGGAGGTGCTTTTTCTCCTATTGTTAATTCTCTCGTTAAAGATATAATTATGCCCCCTATCGGTTTTGTTCTTGGCAACGTCGATTTTTCTAATTTGTACATCCCTATTACGAAATCAGAACAAACATTTTCAACATTGGCTGAAGCTCAAGAAGCAGGTATAGTTACAATCAATTACGGTGTTTTTATTAATACTTTAATAAGCTTTTTAATTGTTGCCTTTGCTGTATTTTTATTAGTTAAGTTTATTAATAAATTAAAATTAGAAAAAAAAGAAGAAACCTGCGAAGCTGTTGAAGCAACTACAAAAGAATGCCCTTATTGCTGTTCTGTAATCAATATAAAAGCTAAAAAATGCGCTTTTTGCGGTTCTGAATTACAATAATTTATTACAATTTTTTGTTTAATTAGCAACTTTATTTAATTTTAGTTTTTATAATTTATATGGATGATAAAAAAATAATTAAATTAAATTTAGAACAGGAAAATACTGAAAAACAAATTACCCAAAAAGATAAAAAGCAAAAAATTTTTCAGTCTAATCCGCTTTTGAAAAAAATGTTTGTTTCAAATATTGAAAATAAAAAAGGAAAATTTAATTTTAAAGATTTATTTAGATAATATT
>JAJQHF010000253.1 GCA_021199975.1 Candidatus Gastranaerophilales bacterium | reverse complement strand
ATAAGAAAAACATGCCGAATTAAATATAAATTAAAGTAAACAAAACTAAATATATATTAAAATTCCATAATATTTGAAAGGTTTTTTCTTTACTATTTATATAATTTACAATACTATGTTAATGTTGACATACGATATACCCCATGCAGACAATGGAAATCGGACTAAACAAAAAAGTGATAGAAGAAAAAAAAGAGGGCATATAAGTGGAAAATTTTGTTCCTGATATCTTTGGCAAGAAAGAAACAAGTAACAGCAGTTCAACATCGCAAAAAACAGGTGGAACACCGGCAGATATAAAAGTAATAGGTGTCGGCGGAGGCGGCGGAAATGCTGTTAACAGAATGATAAAAGCAGGTTTGGGCGGCGTCGAATTTTGGGCATTAAATACAGATGTTCAGGTTCTTGAAATGTCTTTGGCTGAAAATAAGATAAGAATAGGGAGTAAGCTTACAAACGGTTTAGGTGCAGGCGGAAACCCCGAAAAAGGTGAAAAATCAGCAGAAGAAACAAGAGATGAAATTGTTAACGCAATAGGCAAAGCAGATATGGTATTTGTAACAGCAGGCATGGGCGGCGGTACAGGTACAGGTGCTGCGCCGGTTGTTGCAAGAATTGCTAAGGAATTAGGGGCATTAACTATTGGTGTTGTTACAAAGCCGTTTGGTTTTGAAGGCAAAAAAAGAATGAATCAGGCACTTCAAGGACTTGAAAAATTAAAAGAAACCGTTGATGCTTTAATTGTTATCCCTAACGATAAATTATTAGAAGTAGTTGACCGCAGAACAACAATGAGAGAAGCTTTTCAGGTGGTTGATGAGGTTCTGTTAAGAGGCGTTCAGGGTATTTCTGATATTATTACGGTTCCCGGCATGATAAATGTTGACTTTGCAGATGTAAGAAGCGTAATGGAATCATCAGGCTCCGCTTTAATGGGTATTGGCAGAGGTTCTGGTGAAGGCAGAGCATTAGAAGCGGCTAAATCAGCCATTAATTCGCCATTACTTGAAACTTCAATTAATGGTGCATCAGGTATTATTATGAACGTAACAGGCGGTCCTGATATGACGTTGTTTGAAGTTACGGATGCTGCTCAGGTAATTCATGATGCAGTTTCTGAAGATGCAACCGTTCATTTTGGTTCTGTTATCGATGACCGAATTCAAGGGGAAATTCAAATTACCGTTATTGCTACTGGTTTTGAATTAAAGAAAAACCAAGTAGACAAATTTAATCAGGAACAAGAAGAAAAAACTCTCGGCGCTATGGATTTATTCGGCGGTTCAAATATGAATACTTCACAATCTAAAGTTTCTAAAGCAGCTAATGATTTTGCTAATAATATTCTTGATATTCCTGAATTTTTGAAAAAGTAAGAAATACATAAAATAAAAAAATGAGGAATTTAAAAATTCCTCATTTTTTTATAATTAACTCCCAACCGCTTTCTTATAAAAATTGCAATGACTTGAAATAATAAATTAATTTTCTTTAGTGAATCAAATATCAAGCACTGCTCTGTTTGAGGACATTGCCCGAGTTAGCAGTGCTTAACGATGAACTTAAGAAAATATTTATTATTGAACGGAATGGCAATTTTTATAAGAAAGCGGTTGGGAGTTAATTCTTTGTTTGCAAATTTAACTCATCCAACGTTTTTTGGCTTGCCACAATTGACGTTACAGGTGGATTTTGAAAAACATAATTAGCTGCTGCTCTGATATCATCAACCGTAATTCTGTCAATAGCATCAAAAAGCTCTTCTCTGTATTTTATATCGTAAGGTGATGTTTTATCTGTTAAAAATTCCGTTGCCTTATCGCTGCCTGTTTCAATTGAATTTAAAATTCGTGATTTATATTCAATTTTTGCATTTTCAAGTTCTTTTTCCGAAACATTTTCATTCTTTAAAAGAAGAACATTTCTTTCAAAACCTTCAAGTGCTTTTCTTGCATTATCAGGTGAGCCTTCATTAGGGTCAGGACTGTCTGTTGTTGTACCTATATCAAGAACAATTGCCTGCGTATCTTTTTCCTGCATAATGCTTGAGGATACAGAATATGCAAGCTTCTTATCTTCTCTTAAATCTGAAAATAATCTTGAAGACATTCCGCCGCCTAAGATTATATTTAATAATTTAATTTTTGCAATATCGTCAACATTTTCTGAGGCTTTATATGTATAAGCTTGAACAATTTCAGCCTGAGATTGTTCCTGAGCTGAAGTAAGGATTTTTGGTTCCGTATTCGGGGTATAAATATTATACGAAGGAGAATGTTCTTTTGTGCAAGGTTTAAAATTCGGCAGACCGCACGAAAATTCATTGTTAAATACATCCTGCAAATAAGGTTTATCATCTAAAGGCGCACTAAGTGAAGCATTTACTTGAGAAGTTGATAATATTTGAGAATATAGATTTTGAATATCCGCAAGAGTTAACTCATCAAGCTGTTTTAACCTTTCTTCTTTTGATGTATATTTTTTTACGGAAGGAAAAAGTTCTTGACTAAGTTTGTCATAAGCAGAAATCTTTTCAGAGAGAATTGAATCTTTAATAATTTGTTTTGCTCTGTCAAATTCATCTTGTGAGAAATTAGGCGACATTAATACTTCTTTGATAAGAGAAATAGCATCATTAATATTTTCAACATAAAATACGGAAGCACCACCTAAACCGTCACCTCCTGCTGAAAAGCTTATACACAAATTTATTCAAATTAAGAAATTATGATAACAGACATAATCAGTTAA
>JAJQHF010000177.1 GCA_021199975.1 Candidatus Gastranaerophilales bacterium | reverse complement strand
AACAAATTCCGTCACCGTTATTTAAAACATTAGAATTTAAAGAGAAATAGTTTTTTTTAACATTTTGAACCACCCCTATAAATTCGCCTATTGAAGCCGTATAATTTACTGTTGCAATATCTTTTCTTTCTCCTGTCAAATTAAAGCTTGTATAACCCCGATTAAAAGTTTTATATAAATCAGGTTCAAAATCATATTTGCTAAAACCTACAGAAGTGCGTTTTAAGTTGTAATTGTTAAGAATTTTATCCAGCGCCTGCCTGTAATATGCGGTTGTATTAATAACATAAGCTTCATTTTTAAGTCTGCCTTCTATTTTAAAAGAAGTAACCCCCGCTAAAATTAAATCCTCCAGATAATTCGATAAATTTAAATCTTTCAAACTTAAAATATTTTTATTTCTTATAATATATTTTCCCTCAGAATCTCTAAGAGAGTATTTTTTTCTGCACGGTTGTGCGCATTCTCCTCTGTTTGCGCTTCTTTTTCCTATTGAATAACTTAAATAACACTGCCCCGAGTATGATACGCATAATGCGCCATGAACAAAACATTCAAGTTCGATACGGGTATTTTTATGTATATTTTTTATTTCATCAAGGCTGAATTCTCTTGGTAATATTACACGGCTAAAGCCTGTTTTTTCTAAAAATTGAATTTTTTCCAATGTATTATTATGGCATTGAGTACTTGCTATTATAGGAATAGGAGGAAGATTGCATTCTAAAATTCCCATATCCTGAATAATTATCCCGTCCGCTTTAATATAATACAAGTGCCGGATTAATTTTTCTATTTTTTTTATTTCATCATTTTTTAAAATAGTATTTAAGGTGATATAAACTTTTGCTCTGTAAATATGGGCAAATTCAATAAGTTCAATTAAATCCTCCATTGCGTTGCCTGCTTGAATTCTAGCACCGAATTTTGAATAACCGATATACACGGCATCAGCACCGGCTTTTATGGCTTTAATTGCAATATCTTTATTATTTGCAGGAACAAGAAGTTCAAATTCCGCCGTTTGTAATTCTGTTTTTAATTCCCTGTCTGATTTCAAGTGCATCTACCCCTAATTTACTCAATGCCTTCATTGCAACTGAATCAGGCTGATTACAAATTGCAATTAATAAATCATCAGCGGTTGTTTTTGTTTTATTTTGAGATTTAGCTATATCCCAAGCATCTTCCAATATTAGTTTTGCCCGCTGGCTGAATGTTATTTCCGATGTATTATAATCTTCGGAAGTACCTATTAACTCTTCAATAACTTCACGTGCATCTCTAACAATAACACCAAGATTTTTAAGAACATCTGCCGCAATAGAGTTTGCTTCAAGTATAATTCCCAAAAGAATTAATTCACTTCCTACAACATTATTTCCAATTCTTCTTGCTTCTTGTTTCGCCAGCCGCATAATATATAATGTTTCGTTTACCTGTTTTTCTATAGGCTGCAATATTTTTTCTTCCAAAAGATACTCATTTACATTGAGTTCTTTTAAAATATTATATGCAATTCCTTTTTTTGATTTCAATATGCCCAAAATAATGTGTTCCGGTAATATTGAAGCATTGCCTTCTTCTCTTACTATATCTAATGCCTGCATAATGGCTTTCAGTGCATTAGGTGTAAATATAATTTGTCTGTCGCCAAATTCGGCTTTTCTTGAAGAAACTTCATTTAATTTTGAAGAAAATGTTTCCGCTGTAACTCCAAACTCCGCAAGCGATTTAGCAAGGTTGGAATCACTGTCCTCCAATATAGACTGCATTATTTGTTCAGTGCCTAAAATTTCATAATTTGAAGCCGATAATTTAGCAATAGCTCTGTCAAATATTTTGGCGCTGTCAGAATTTTCTATCATAGAAATAATACTGTCATTTTTATCGTTTCTTCTTCTTTTTTCGATAATTTCGGGGTGTCTTATTTTTTTCGGTTTGTTTGAACATAAAATACTGAAAAACATAGCTTTCATTTTTTCTGTGTCAATTCCTTTACTTTTAAGAACATTTGTAAGTTCAAGTTTAGGATAATCCCAAACGGCAAGAAATATATGTTCGGGTTTTACATAGGAATTTCCCAGCTTTTTTGCTATATCAAGAGTTCTTATAAATATATCTTTTGAAGATTCACTAAAGGAAACAAATTCAACAGGCTTTACAACTGCTCTTTTATTAAGCAGATTTTCTATATCTTGTTTCAGTTCTTTTATTTCTATTTTATAAACAGAGAATGTTTTAAATACAATACTGTTTGAATCATCCAATAAAGCCAGTAATAAATGTTCGGGATATATTTTTTCATGGTTAAATTCTATCGCATAAATCTGTGCGGACTTTACAACCTCTATAGCTTTTTCGGTAAATTTTTCAAACAATATCCAAATCCTTAAAAAATAATACAAATAAATTTTACCACATAAGCTTTTATTTGTAATCAGAAATCTATAAGATTTTCGGATTTCGCTTTTTTTATTGCTTCTATTCTATTTGTCACCTGCAATTTTTTAAATATATCAGATACATATTTTTTTATTGTATGTTTACTTAAATTCATTTTATCCGCTATTTGAGAATTTGTTTTACTTTTTGAAATTTCTTTTAAAATCATTATTTCTCTTTGATTAAAATTTTCTGTCATTTCGGATAATTTCAAATTAATATCTTTATTGCCCGAAAAATCAGGCTGAGTAAAATACATATTCATAAGTTTTTTATAGCTGTCTTCATTTAATTCAATCTTCAAACAATATTTTC
>JAJQHF010000090.1 GCA_021199975.1 Candidatus Gastranaerophilales bacterium | reverse complement strand
TGACAGAACTGCTGCTCGGCTCTTTAATCATTGCGGCAATTGCGTTTACTGCAATAATTAACATACAAAATAAAATGGATAAAACCTATTCTGATTTTGCGCAGCTTATGACCGGTACTCTTGCAATTCAAGCTTCAAGTTTTGAAGATTTAGAACCCGATATAAAAAAACAATACCTTGCTCACGAGTCAGCACTTCTTCTTGACAGGCATAATGATATATCTTTTGTTGAATATAAAGATAAAAATAATAATATAATCTATTCTTCAAAAAAAGATTTTCCTATTGCAGATGAAAATACAATAGTTAACGTAAGTTCTCCAATTATTTATAATAATAATATAACGGGCTATGTATCAGTCGGGATGACGGGTCAATATATAAAACCGATTTCAGTAGCCGTAAAACGCTCTTTATTTGGTATATTCCTCCTTGCCTGGCTAACTTTTGCAGTTATCCTTCTTTTAAATATTGTTTTTGTTTCTAAAGAATTAAAAAAAATTTATGACGGAGTTAAGCAAATTACCGTCGGGAAATTCGGCTATACATTGGAGTCTGAAAATATGGCAGAATTAACCGAGGCTTTTAATGATATGTCAAATATTCTTTCAAAATACGAAGAACAGAATATCGAACAGCTTACCCTTGAAAGAAACAAGCTTGAAGCCGTTCTTATGAGCATTATTAACGGAGTCATTGTCTGTGATAATTTAGATAATGTTGTTTTATCGAACAGCGCCGCTTTAAAAATGCTCGACATAGAAGAAAAGCAATTTATTGGTATGAAAATTCAAAATTATATTGATTCCCACGGACAAAAATGCTTTCTTGAAAAAATTGAAGAATTTAAAGATACTCCGTTGAACATAATAGAGCAAAAACCTATTGAATTTAATATTGAAGCGGGAAAGCTTACGATAAAATCCATGATTTCACCTATGTTCTCAAAACAGCAGGATTATGTAGGATATATCATTGTTCTGATTGATGTAACAAGAGAAACTGAGGTTAATAAACTTAAAAATACTTTTATTTCAAACGTATCACATGAATTAAGAACCCCCGTTACGGTTTTAAGAACTTACATAGATACACTTTGTAATAACAGTGATGATTTTGATGAACAAACAAAAAAAGAATTTATTCAAACCGCCGACAAAGAAGCTAAAAGACTTCATACAATGGTTAATGATATTTTAGATTTTTCAAGACTAGAATCCGGCAGCATCAAATTAAAAAAAGAATACTCAAATATAGTTGAACTTATAGAACAAAATATTAACTCAATTAAAATACTTGCCGACGAAAAAAACATAAAAATAAATTTGGAAAAAGAAGAAAATATTATAAATGTTCCTATTAATATTGAAAGTATAGACAGAGTTATAAGAAACTTACTTTCCAATGCAATTAAATACTCCGGCGAAGGTAAAAATATTACGGTATCCGTTAAAAAGTCAAAAGACCTTGATTTTGTAATGTTTTCGGTTAAAGATAACGGAATAGGAATAGCCAAAGAGCATTTGGAAAAGATTTTCGACCGCTTCTACCGCATTGAAAATGCAACACACACCATAAAAGGAACAGGTTTGGGACTTCATCTCGTAAAAATAACTGTTGAAAACTATCATCACGGTAAGATAACAGTTGAGAGCAAAGAAAACGAAGGTTCTGCCTTCACCGTATATCTTCCTTTAAAAATTGACGAAAATGAGCTTGTTTAAAGCTGCCGTTTGACTGATTAATTTTTCAATTTTTTGTTATTTGCACCTGTAAGGCATATATCTGTAATTGATTACAGAATACGGAGCATCATAACTATATTTACTACTTAGTACACACTTAATTCTCCCCTCAAAATAACCTGTACATTTAAAATAACAGTTTCCCTTACCTTCAGCAACTAAAAACGCATTACACTTACCACTTTTGGCTGTATAAGCATATTGGCAATGTCTCATATTCACACCACCTCCTATCGTGTTTGCGCAATACATGTATATACCTACATTTGAACCATATGTAGGATCAGTGTCTAGAGAATACGATTTCTTAAAACTAGTACACTTATATTCTTTTGTATCTTGAGGCTTAGATGCTGCTATTAAAACAGATGAATTATCTATAACATCATTATAAAGTCCCATTATTTCATCATCGCTTAAATTAGCAAGATTAAGGTTTAGCCCGCCCAACAGAATAATTTCATCATCTTCTGTATCAACAATATCTTTACTTATATCTAAAATCTGTTCGTCTGTTTGAATATTATTATCTTGATTATAATTATTCCCGTACATAACATCATCATAAATTTCTTGAACTTTATCATCAGATAAATTATTAACATCAACCCCATTTAAAATAGAAATTTCCTCACTACTGCAGTCAACAATATCACTGCATAACTCTAATATTTCTTCATCACTCAAGTTATCAATATCAACACCTGAAATATCCATTTTTTACCTCTTCTTTATTAACTCTTATTTTTTAATATTTAAGTGCCGTATTCTTCTGATTTAACACTGCGGCGCGGCAAAACGAAGCATCTGTAGTCTTTGTTTATGATTTAAATTAAGTAATCATAAAATGATTATATATTATAAAAAATAATCATGCAAGTAGGTTTATTGAAACAAGTGTTAAAAATATTATTTAAAAAAAGAGTTTAAATATGGATTCAACAAAATTACTGTTAGCAAAAAGAATGAAACAGCTCCGGAAGAGCAAAGGCTTAACTCAAGAAGCACTTGCCGAATTGATAGGCAGGGATACAAAAC
>JAJQHF010000172.1 GCA_021199975.1 Candidatus Gastranaerophilales bacterium | reverse complement strand
TTATTAAACATAGAACCTTCCAATCATATTGCATTAACAAATTTAGGAAGTATTTATTTTTATAAAAATGACTTTTATAAATCCGTTAATTATTATTCTCGTGCGGCAGGTTTAGGTGTTGATAATTTCTCTCTTTATTTTAATCTCGGCAATGCTTATGCTGAACTCGGTGAATTTAAGCAGGCAATGTCAAATTATATTAAAGCTTTAAATATGGATAAAACAAATTCACAGGTTTATTCTGCTATTGGTATGCTGTATCAAGATAAAGAAAATTTTGAAGAATCCGCTATATATTATGAGAAAGCCTTAAAATTGGAAAATAGTATTCCTGATAATTATACAAATTTAGCTTTTGTACTTATGAAGCTTGGTAAAAATCTTCAAGCAGTTAAGCTTTTTGATAATGTATTAGAAATGTATCCTGATAATCCTCTTTATATTTTATACTGCGCAAATGCAAATTCTGCGGCAGGCGAATATGACAGAGCCAACCGTTTATTTGAACAGGTTATTAATAATATTCATAATTATTATCAGGCATATATTTGTTACGGAATTTCTTTATATGAACAAAATAATATTGAAAAAGCTATTGATATGTATAACGAGGCAATAATGATAAATCCCGAAATTACAAACGGTTATATTCTTTTAGGGAATTTATATTCTTCTTTAAATCAATATGAAAATGCGCTTGAATTATACAACAAAGTTATAGAAATTGAACCTGCAAATGCTAATGCTTACATTTTATCAGGAAATACTTATGTTATGCTTAAAGATTTGCGTTCTGCAATTGCTTCATATAAACAAGCAATTGATATAGATTATGAAAATGATGAGTTAAAACTTATTTATATTGAAATAGTTCAGGAATTTATAATTAGTCGTGAAGAAAAGGATAATGAAAATGCCGCATGACTGTCATAGTATTTCTCCTATAGAAAAAATAATTTCGATTATATCTTATCCTACTATGGGTATTGCCGGGTTAATATGGTACATTATTGCGTGTTTTTTACATAGGAAATTACGGTATTTTCTTATGTATAATATTACTCAATCTATAATAATTGCAATTTTTTTAGCTGTTATTAAGCTTCTTTCAGATTTAATTTTACCTTTAATTTCTATGATTCCATTTGTAGATATAATAGCAGCGTGTATAAATTTTATTTTATCAATAAAAGTATTAACTATTCCAATATTGCATTTGTCATTTTCAATATTTCAAATATTTTTAAATTTATTATTTTTGTATATTATAACAGGAATTATATTAGGAAGAATATTTTATATTCCATCCCTGACAGACTTCTGCGCAAAAATTATGAAATCATACATCTAATTTAAATGCAATAATCTTTTTCATTGTATCAATATCGCCTTTACGTTTTATTAACTCAATGGAAGGTTTACTGCCATTGCCTGATTTATTCAAAATTCCTTCCTGCAAATCACAGCTGTATTTTAGCTTTTTTAGAATATTATAATCGAGTTCAGGAGGCACCCTTCCTTCAAAACCCAATTGTTTTATGCTCGGGAAATTTGTTGAGCCGGGATTTAACCGCTGATACAAATACAATTTATATGTATATTCATTAAACGCATCTTTTGTGTCTTTATTATAGTATTTAAGAAAATAATCTTTAAACGGTTTATATGCTTTATTTGGAATTTTGTCATCTTTAATTTTATAGCATAAATCCTCTATATCTTTTAATTTTTCAACACTTTTGCATATAATTTGTATTTCTCCGTTATAATCGTTAAAAGATTTATTACACTTATTAAAAACAGGATCTGATAAATCAACATTAATATGAACTGCAAGATATCCAGCTTTTGATGGAACATTAATAAACTCCGCATTCGCAGCTTTTGCAAGAGATTTTAGTTGTTCGTGCGATGCATATTCATATTCGGTAGAATATTTACCATCAGGAATCATTTCTTCTTTTGGAAAGTAATTCTCAATGGAGGTAATTTTTAAAACACCTTCTTTAACTGCAAGTTTAAATGCCTCAATAATACTTGACATATTTGCCGGATTAGCATTATTCAGCAGTATTCTTCCTCCCACTATATCATTAGAATAATGTTTTATTCCGTTTATTGAGGAAGGATTATAGTCGCTATTTTCTTCTTCTGCAAATTTGGTTGCTACTTTTTCTCTTATACTGTTTGATGATTTTATTCTTGTAGAATATCCTATAATTGGAGAATTTTTTTTAGGATTAGAAGGTTCATCTTTTAATGGTTTTATATATTTATCAAAAACCAATTCTAAATAGTATCTGGCCGGCTCTGCATTTTCTTCAACTCTCGTACATAAAATATTAGAAGGCGCACTTGCCATGTGAGAACCTGAAAGTTTTCTTGAACCGGAGAAAGAAACAGTATCTTTATCGAGAGGTGCTAAATTCGGGTATAATTGATTTTTCTGCCCTTTATTACAGGCAGAATTAAAAAAGATATCAGGAATTTTGTTTAATGATATATTCATATTTGACATTTGTATAAAAATACATAAAACAATTTTTTTACAAAAAATCAAAAAACAGTTATTAAATCTTAATATTATTTTACAATTTTAGTAAGACCTTCAGGAGAATCAACATTCCTGCCAAGTAATACAGCACTTTCAAACGCAAGTATTTGCAGTATTACAAGTGTCGAAAACATAAATTCCAAATCGCTCGATGTTGAAATAGAAATTATGTTGCAATCCTTCATATTAAATAAAGGTAAAGCAGATATCAATAAAGAATCTGTTCTGTAATTT
>JAJQHF010000249.1 GCA_021199975.1 Candidatus Gastranaerophilales bacterium | reverse complement strand
TCTTAATAGGTGTATCAAGATATGCGTATTTATTGGCATTACTTATTAAATTAATCATAACTTGTTCAAGTCTGTCTTTATCCGCCCAAATAAGCGGAAAATTATTTGAAATGTTATTTTCTATTTCTCTTGAGTCTATATTTTTTATGGAATAAACAGAAGATTCTACAATATTAAGAAGATTTACGGGTTCAAAATTTATATTTAATTTTGCGCCTTCAATATCAGGAATAACGAGTAAATCTTCAATCATGCGGGAAAGTCTTTCGGACTGCTGTTTTATAATTAACAAAGATTTATGTTTTGTTTCATTATCAATTTCAATATCTGTTCTTAAAAGTCTTGAAGTATAGCCTCTTATACTTGTTAAAGGAGTTCTCAATTCATGGCTGACTGTATCAACAAGATTTGAGCGGAAGCTGTCAAGTTGTTTTAATTCTATATTTTTTTGTTTTAGTTTCTCGTATGACTCATTAATTTCATCTATCATTCCGTTAAATTCTTCTGCAAGAAAGACGATTTCCCTTGGTGTAAATATATTCTTTAAAGGCATAATACGTCTGTTATAGTTTCCCTTGGAAACGGCTATAATACCTTTAAACAGCTGTCTGATATTAATATACAGATAAGAACTGTATAAAAGGTTCAAAAATAAAGTAACTGCTGCCGCTGCTAAAAAAGCAATAAGAATTTTTAATCTTGCTTTATTAATTGTGGATTTTGTTAATTCTTGTGAAGTATTAACAATCACAATCATCCCTAACTTATCTATTTTAAGATAGACTCTAGGCTGATTTTTTATTTCATCAAATCTTGTTGCTATATTATTAACAAGGTTTATAGGGAGCTGTTTTATACATTTTTTGAAATCTTTTTCATCGTAATTATGAGAAAATATAAGTTTGCCGGTTTTATCCACAATATAAATACGTCTGTCCTTTTCTTCGGAAATGGCGGTATTAATATTATCTCTGATTATTTTTGTATTTACTTCCGCTTTGATATATTTATCATCGTGTATTTTCTGCATAAGCCATAATTGTTCGGTATCCGAATTAAAATCAACAGTTTTGTTTTTGTCAAAATCAGAAGTTTCAGAAGGTCTTATAATTTCAAAATCCTTAAATAATTTGGAATTTATAGAAATATCCCTTAAAAATGAGTCCTTTTTTTCTTCAGTCGGAATATGATTAAGCGAAATTACAATTTCATTAAGTCTTTCAGATTCGGAACTTATAACCGAGAAAATATTATTTTCAACTATTTGTGCAATAATTTTAGCGGAATTTCCGAGTTCATCTCTTAAAGAATGCTGGCTCACGTTATTTATAATAAACCATGAAATAACGGAAGGAACTAATACACCTATAAGAGAAATAATGATAATTTGTTCGACAATTTTAAGCCTTTTAAACTTCATAAAACCGCCTATTCGTCAGTTTCTTCACCGAAAGGAGTAAGCTTATAGCCAACATTTGTAACTGTTTGAAGGTACTCGGGCATTTTAGGATTATATTCAATTTTTTGCCTTAATCCTCCAACATGGACTCTAAGCATTCTTACATCATCATCAGAGTTATAGCCCCAAACTTCATTCAAAAGTACTGCAAGAGTTACTGCATTATTGAAATGCTGCATCAAACAATATAAAATTTCAAATTCAGTAGGAGTTAACTTAATTCGTTTTCCTTTTACTTCTGTTTCCAAAGAATCGGGAAAAATTTCAATATCTCCTATTTTTAATATTTCCTGTGATATTTCCTGTTTTGTTTTAGATGATGGACTTCTTCTGACAAGCGCACGTACTCTAAGTAAAACTTCTTGTATATCAAAAGGCTTAACAATATAATCATCAGCACCGGAGTTAAAACCTTGTGTTTTATCTGTTATTGTTCCTTTTGCCGTGAGCATAAGAATAGGAATATCGGGTTTCGCCGCACGGATATTTTTGCAAACGTCAAACCCATTCATTTTAGGCATCATAACATCAAGAAGAATTAAATCATAACTGTTCGTAAGTGCCATTTGCAGAGCTTCTTCACCATTTTTTGCACTGTCAACACTGTAACCGCTGTGAGAAAGGTCAAACTCTAAAAGCTCTCTTATTTCATTATCGTCATCCGCAATTAAAAGTCTTTGTGCCACAATAAACCCTCTTTTTATATAAATTGATTATCTCATATAATCTGATTTTTCTCAATTTTATTTTTTATCTGTAGAATTTTGTCTGAGAAAAATTTCACTAGTTAACCGAAGGTGTTACAAAGCGGCAGACCGAGGAGTTTAAGCCTGTATGCGTTAGCAGAGTGAAAATTTGTTCAGATATTCTATATAAAAAATGAGTTTTCATTTTCCTCTGACTGAATATTAACATTAAAATCCGAATTTTCTATCTTAAAATATTTTTCACAATATATTTGCTGCATTAATTTTGTGTACATTTCTATTTTTAAGTTTTCAAATTCTTTGTTCACTATATCCGCCAGTTCAACTTCTGAATATACATGCCAGCTGCTTTTTTTTGAGAAAGAGATTAATTCTTGTTTATCTAAACTCTCTAAAACAAACAAATATTGCGAATTAATAAAATTGCCTTTTTGCTTTATGTTTGCTGCATCCGTAAGAGAAATTAAAATTTTTTCTACAAGTTCCATACGGGTTGAATCATTATTTTCTAGCGCAAAAAGTTTTATTAGGGAGTATAGTTTTTTATCTTTTTTAATTTTTTGTTTTATAACATATAATATTTTGGTATTATTTCCGTATATATATTGCCATTTGGTAAATTC
>JAJQHF010000110.1 GCA_021199975.1 Candidatus Gastranaerophilales bacterium | reverse complement strand
TAATAGTTACCGAAACAATAAGATTTAAAGGTGAATTTAATGTACTATTGGGGATTGTAATTTTATTTTCATCATAAAGAAACTTTAATTCGGGTGTTGAAATTTCTTTATTTAAATATTTAAGAGAAGTATCTTTGCATAACAGCAGTCCTCTATATTTTTTATCATTTCCCTGAAAATCCAAAATTGCAGATTTTATTTCAGCAGGTATATTATTTTTTTTATCCGTAAATTTTAAATCCGATAAATAAATTTTAGATTTTACATTGTATGAATTATTTAAAACCCCTGTTATATCGGCAATTACAGATAATTTGCCGTTTGTAAAAGTAACTGGGATTTTTTTATCTAACTTAAAGAGGTTTATAAAATTAAGAAGATTTAAATTTTCAGAATGGGCATTTAAGCTGAAAGATACATCCTCATTTACTCTGCCTTTAATTTTTACGGGAGTACCATTAAGCATTGCAGCTGCTTCATCAACCGATATATTATTATTCTCGAGATTAACAGATGCATTAATACCGGTGAGGGAATACGGTATTAATTTATGAGAAAAAGAAGCATTTATAATGTTTGCACTGCCTGATGATTTTAATTTTTTAAAATCCGAATTTATATTAAACTTTGCATCTAATATACCCTTCCCCGAAATATCATTTAAGGGATTATCGATATTTAATATTTTTGTAATACCTGATACAATCTTTATCAAATTTTCAATATTTATATTTTTTGCATTTGTATTTAAATCAATATATTTTTTCTTTCCTAATGCAAATTTTCCTTTTATATCTACACTGTCTGTATCAGAGGTATGAATAACGGAATTAATTTCAGCTTCATCTCCGTTAAAAATTAAATCAGCCGTATTATCTCTGCTTATCACATTATCAATTTTCAAAGATAAGTTATTAATATTTAAATTACCTGTTATTTTATTTTCTTTATCAATTTTTAAATGTCCGAGTACGCTGCCTTTTACATTTGAATTTAAGATTGTTTTAAAAGGAGAAAAAGTAAAATGTTTTTTTTGTGAGTTTAAATTTGCAGTAATATCAATATCATAATTTATGTACTCGTTTTTGTTTTCAAATACTGCTCCTTTCATGGCAAAGTGAGCTTTATCATTTAATTTAAAATCTTTGAGCAATAAACTGCTGCCTTCAAGATAAAATGTTTTGTTTATTGAGTCATCTTTAAATTTTATTTTATAATTCTCACATATTGTGTCATTTATTTCCGAATTAAGCTTAAACCCTTTTGTATTAAAAGTTTTAGAGGTATCAATATATTTTTCGAGTGAAGTTGAAAAATCCTTATACAATGTAATATTTATTATAGGACGTGTTAAATATACATCTTTTATTTCAATTTTCTTTATAAGTAAAGGTAAAATTTTAACCTGCAGGTCGGTTTCCTTTAATTTAAGAAAAACTTCATCATTTGGATATAAAACTATAATATGAGATAAATGAATTTTTAAATATGGCGATAAGCTCTTTTTAAAATAAATGTTTTCACACGAAAATTTAAACCCTGTTGTTTGTTCAATTGATCTTGATATGGAATTTGTATATTTGTTTAAATCTGCGAAATTTACAATAATAATTAATGCACTATAATAAAGTGCAGCACAAAGAAAAACACATGCGAATATTGATAAAATTATTTTTTTGAATATTTTCATATTAATATTATTACTTATTTACAGAAGCGCTTCCGCTCGTAATTTCTGTTAATTCCTGTGTAATCATAGCTTGTCTTGCTTTATTATAATCAATAGTTAATTTTTTAATCATTTCATCCGCATTATTGCAGGCTGCGGACATTGCTGTCATTCTTGAAGCTAATTCGCTTGCAGATGATTCAAGCATAGCTTGAAAAATTATACTTGTTATAAACAAAGGTACCAGCTCTGATAAAACGGAGGAGGCATTCGGCTCAATTTCCATATCACAGCTGTCCTCTTTAATATAATCATAATCTATTTCATCTAACGGAAGAATATCCCATTTTTCAACAGAATATGACATCATGTTTCTAAAACGGGTGGTAATAATTTCCATAGATTGTATATCCCCGTTAACAAAAGAACGTGCCATATCAGCGGCGGCAAGTCTTGCTTGAGAAGATGTCGGACTTTCACTAAAAGTTAAATAAGTTTTTGTTATTTTAAAACCGTATTCCTCCGCCTGTCTTTTTAAGACATTATAGCCTTTCTGTCCTATAATAAAAAGCTCACAGCCAATTCCGTTTTCTTTGTATTCTCGGATAGTTTTTAAAGTATATCTTACGAGATTTGCATTAAATGCCCCCGAAAGCCCTTTATTAGACGTAATTATGAGCAGTCCTACATTTTTTATGGGTTTTTCTTCCAGTAAAACAGGATAATTATTTAACGGCTCTTTAAAAGTTGTTTCTTTTGCTTCAATTTCACTGACGGAATGCAAAAGACGATAAAACATTTTTTCAAGCTCATAAGTAAAAGGTCGTGAGGCTTTTACTTTATTCTCAAATTTTTTAACCTTTGCAGAGGCTACCATTTTCATGGCACGTGTAATTTTTTGAGTGCTTATTATTGAGTTTATCCTTGTTTTTATATTTTTTAAATTAGCCATTTTTAACCTTTAATTATTTAAAAAAATTAGTTTTATAGTTATTTAATTTATCCGTTAACATAATTTTATCTTCATCAGAAAGTTTTTCGCCCGAGTTTATTTTTTCTGATAAATCTTTCAAATTTGCATCAAAGATGTTGAACCAACCTGGTTTATAGTCTTTGTTTTTAATATTAGAGT
>JAJQHF010000268.1 GCA_021199975.1 Candidatus Gastranaerophilales bacterium | reverse complement strand
AATAAATATCATCGTCATCGTGTTTTATTAATTTTTTTTCTTGAACCAACATTGTTAGCATTAGTTCTAAAACATTCTCTTGAACATCATCAGCAATAGTTGAAATATCCACAAATGTAAATTTATCCAACCTTTTGCAAAGCCGTAATATTCGTTCTCTCATTAAATAGTCCTTTCAAAGTGTATTCATCTAATTCTTTAATTTGATTTGTTTGCGATAATTTTTCGATTTTGTTTATCAATTTAACCAACTGTCTGAATTGATTTGTTCTTGTCGCAAGATAATTAATTCCATCTTCTGTAAAACTTAAATCCGTTAATTGTTGAAGAATGTCTGAAATATCATTTTGATTAAACTGTTCAAATTTTAGTGTTTTATACAATCTGTCGCAAAGGTGCGGATATCGTGCAAGTTTTTTGTCGGCACATCCCATACCAACAAGAACAATCGGACAGCCTGTTCTATCGTGCAAATCTCTTAGGGTTTCAACTGTGTGTTTTTCGATTAAATAATCAATTTCATCAACAATAATTATTTTAGGGTTTTGCCTTAAATGATTTTCAATTAAACCGAATGTTTCTTGGCTGTGCCAAAACGGATCTTCGCCAAGTTCCTCTGCGATTTCAGATAAAAGCCATCTGCTTGTCATTCCTTGAGCTGCCCTAACATAAACAGAGTTGTTTTTATCAGCCCACCATTGAATTGTCTGCGATTTTCCAAGTCCGTGTTCGCCATAGACAAGAGCTAGTTTTGGAATATTTGACGGTAGTTTTTGAAGTTCATCCATCAAGGTAATAAACCGTTTAACATTTTTTGTTTTTACAAATACTTTTTTCATAATTTAGTCACCATATAATAATTGGTACTGTTCGCTTTGTATAAACTTTGTTAGGAATTTTCTATCTTCAGGATTGGTGCATCCATGGCTGATTAACCATTCATATTTCTCGGCATCATTTGCAAAAATCGGTCTGTTCATCTGCTGTTCACGGGGCGTTTGCTGGTGTTCACGAATTGGTTTTGGTTTTTCTTCTATAATTTCAACTTCAGGAGTTGGCTCCGATTCAATTTCTAAAATTTGTATTTCATCAGGAGTAAAAGTCGCAAAGGTGCGGATATCGTGCAAGTTTTTTGTCGGCACATCCCATACCAACAAGAACAATCGGACAGCCTGTTCTATCGTGCAAATCTCTTAGGGTTTCAACTGTGTGTTTTTCGATTAAATAATCAATTTCATCAACAATAATTATTTTAGGGTTTTGCCTTAAATGATTTTCAATTAAACCGAATGTTTCTTGGCTGTGCCAAAACGGATCTTCGCCAAGTTCCTCTGCGATTTCAGATAAAAGCCATCTGCTTGTCATTCCTTGAGCTGCCCTAACATAAACAGAGTTGTTTTTATCAGCCCACCATTGAATTGTCTGCGATTTTCCAAGTCCGTGTTCGCCATAGACAAGAGCTAGTTTTGGAATATTTGACGGTAGTTTTTGAAGTTCATCCATCAAGGTAATAAACCGTTTAACATTTTTTGTTTTTACAAATACTTTTTTCATAATTTAGTCACCATATAATAATTGGTACTGTTCGCTTTGTATAAACTTTGTTAGGAATTTTCTATCTTCAGGATTGGTGCATCCATGGCTGATTAACCATTCATATTTCTCGGCATCATTTGCAAAAATCGGTCTGTTCATCTGCTGTTCACGGGGCGTTTGCTGGTGTTCACGAATTGGTTTTGGTTTTTCTTCTATAATTTCAACTTCAGGAGTTGGCTCCGATTCAATTTCTAAAATTTGTATTTCATCAGGAGTAAAAGTCTTTTTAACTTCTTTAATCAACCTGTTTTTATACCTTTGCTGCTTTTGGCATTGTTGTTTATATTCTTCCATATCTTTTACCGTTCCTAAAACATTTGCCATCGGATGAACTTTTTGAACACGTTTTGCGATACATAAGAATTCGCCTTTTGTTGAATAAACATACACCTTAGATAAATCAAACAGGCTGTACCTTATATATACGCTCTCTCTTAATCCTAAAATAGCATCGCTCCTGTAATGCATATTTAAAAATGTAATTCCGTGTTTATTTATTGTTCTGCATTCGGTTTTCATCATTAAATAATCAAGTACAGATTTATTAATATCTTGTTTTTGAATACTAGATAACATTTCTTGTATAGTTTTTGAATGGTCATTAGGACACTGCTTTTTATTGTAAAATTCAAGATAGCAGTTAATATATTTAATAACTTCCTCTACTGTTGGAATATGCCCTTTTGTTTGTTGTTGGTGCATTTTCAAATGAAGTTTCTCGCCTCTTTTCATCCACGCAGGCTTATCTTCAATACTTGTTCCAATATAACTTGGCATTAATTTTTCAAATTCTTCCTGAAATTCCCTGAAAAATCTTTCAATTACTTTTGCTCTCGCATTGTATGGTTTAGCAAAAACGGAGTGGATATTTAAATTTGCATACACTCCGTTAAATCCTGCCTCGTCGAAATCAACGTTTTGAAAATACTTTGCCTTAAATGCTCTGCCGTTATCCTGATAAACCACTTTCGGAATAACTCCGAGATTTAAAATAGAATTTCTTAATGCACTTGCGATACATTGAGTATTCTCGCTCATCATAATTTCATACCCGACAAGTGCTGTTGATTTCCAGTCTAAAAAACCGACAAGTGTTGCTCTAGTCGGTTTTCCTGTAAACGGATTAATAACTTGAAAATTTAAAACATGTCCGTCTGCGACAAATACATCACCGACTTCAATTTTAGAAATATCCCGTTCAATAT
>JAJQHF010000089.1 GCA_021199975.1 Candidatus Gastranaerophilales bacterium | reverse complement strand
TTTTTATTTTACTAAGTTATTTTTCCGCAGACTCAATTGATAAAACATCAACAAATAATTTCTAATAGAATTAAAGAAATTATTAATATTCTTTATAAACAGAGCAAAAGAAGATATACAAAAATATCAGGATATTTATTAGATCTAGGACAGGAAAGAGAGAATTTTGAATATTTACTAGAAAGAGCATTGTTAAGACAAAAAAGAATATTCAATTTAATGCCCATACATTTACCATATAAAATTGCGGTAAAACATAATTTTTATTCGGTTTTGTTAGATGTTTATTAAATATTTCTTCATGATAATTTATTGCTTCTTGTAAATTTAAATTTAGTGGATTGCCTGTATCTTTTTCTGTGTTGTTTGCGCTGTTAATAGCGCATTTATTCATTCAAAATTTGAAACTAATTTGCGCAAAAGTATTATTCTTGGTTCACCGATTTGATATCCAGCTTCTTGATAAACATAAAAAATGCTTCAATTAAATTATCTAATCTAGGAATTTTTATTTTTTCAATATTCATAATGCAATTTTAATATAAAAATTTTTCCAATGCCCCATAGCTGCAACTATACCTATAGTAATTGTAGTTATAGTTTATCTTTAAATAAAAAATCACACTACTTGATTTTTAAAATTTACAGAGCATAATATAAATATTAAGCGAGTTTGAGCTTGATAAAGATTAAATATCGCGGGATGGAGCAGTCTGGTAGCTCGTCGGGCTCATAACCCGAAGGTCAGAGGTTCAAATCCTCTTCCCGCAACCATTTTCAAAAGTTATAGATTTTTATTGTGTCCACTTTGTGTCCGTTTTTCATTTTGAATTAAATCCTAATGGTATGAATTGAGTTTACTTAATGCTTCCGTTTTTGCTCCTTGTGTGCAATGTACATATCTCATTGTTGTTTTTATATCACTATGAGCTAAAATTTCTTTTATAATGTTTATAGGTACATTCTCTTTTGCTAATCTTGTTCCTACAGTATGTCTTAAATCGTGAAATCTGAAGTTTTCAATTTTAGCTTCCTTCAAAGCTGTTGTCCAAGCTTTCTTTATGTCTGTATAAGGTAAACTTGTTTTCGGATTTATAAATACATATTCACTGCTCTTATTTTTATACATCTCCTCAAAGAGTTTTAATAATGTGTTATTTAAAGGTAATTTTATATGCTTATTTCCTTTATTCTCTAAAACTTCTAAAAATTGAAACTCGAAATCTATCTGCTCCCATTTTAAATTTAATATGTTACTTTTTCTTAAACCTGTATTCAAGGCTGTTATTACTATATTCTTTAAATAATCGGGTAAGGTTTTAAATAACCTGCTTTCTTCATCTTCTGTTAAATATCTCACGGTGTAATTTTTTAAAGGAAATTTTTTAATGTTTTTACAAGGATTCTTTAAAATGTATTCATTATCTACTGCTATTTTAAAAGCTGTTTTTATTTGCTCTAAATATCTGTTAACCGTTGCTTTACTCCTCCCTTCCTCTAATAAAAAATCTTTAAATCTCTCAATTTTATTAGGTTGTATATCTCTTATTAAAGTTGTTTCTCCGAAATATTGTTTTATTAATTTTACCCTGCTTACGTCTGTTTTAAAAGATTTTTTATTTGTTTTTGAATACTTTAAATACATTATAAATAAACTGTTTATGGTTATGTTTTTTAATTCTTTTGGTATTACTCCGTTTTGCTGCTGTTGTACCTTATACATAAACTGACTCTCAAGTTTCTTTGCTTCAGTGAGAGAAGCAGCACCACTGCATAAATAGTGGTGCCTTTCTCCGTTTAGCTGAAACCTGCAATAGTATTTTCCGTTTTTCTTATAAACACTCATATATCTTTTCTACCATTTTATGATGTGTTTTCAAGCCAATTTTTGAACTTTTCTGTTTTGATAAAAATACTTTTGCCTATCTCTACAAAACATTCATCAGGTATCTCTGCTCGCCTTCGCCACGTTCTGATTGTACTTTCAGGTTTTCCTATACTCTTTGCAAATTCTTTTAAGCTCATTATCCCGAAATTATTATTGTTACATTCATTCATGAATTTTCTTTAACTTTCTTCATTTTCTTCTCCTTCTATGTCAACATATTCTCTATAAAACAAACAGTCTTTTAACTCCAGTTTCATAGCACTCGGGTAAACTATGTTTAAACTTAAACTATTCAGTAAAGGACACTCCTGTCTTATAATACACTCTGCACATATATCTTTTTCTACTTCTACACAGACATCTGTTACACCTGTTGTTTCATTATATTCAAAGTACATTTAACTTTCTTTCTTGATGTATTCCGTATAACTGAAACCTTTACTGGGTTTTGTTGCTATTGCCATCATCAATCTTGTTAATGCGTGTGCTTTATGGTCATCCTGTGTATCTTCTTTTGATAAAGCTAACAGATGTATTAAAGCGTGATTTATATGCTCCTCCTGCGGAATTAATCTCCAATTATTAACCTCATACTTCTCTGCTCCTTCTTGCAATACTTTTCCTATTGCTATTAATTTATCTCCGTTATAATATGTTAAACAGTCCATTGCTTTATAAAGCGCTTTTTCTTCCTTATCAGGGTCTTGCATATATCTTGCTATGTGTTTCATAGCTACTTTTATAGAATCTCCTGAGTAAATATCAAACAGTTTTTCCAAGAAATAAGGGTCTACTAAATGCAGTGCCATAGGGCTTTTACTTTGTTTGCCTCCCTGTGCATTCTCTACTATTTCTGCATCTTTTCCTACACCTTCTATCTTGACTCCTTCTTTCTTAGTTTCTTCCATTTTTGTTTCTCCTGTTAAATCTTGTATTATTTGTTTATTGAAGTTACAAGTACAAGGCAAAATACTGTCGGGTGCATTTAAGCTGCAATCTCCTTGATGATAATATGTGCATTGTTCAAAGTTATATTGTTTCATTTATTCTCCTACAATTTTTCTTAACTTGTTTAAATTGTTTATTTGTTTGTTATACAGGTATTCTAAAAACTTAAGCTGATTATTATCACTGCCTTCTACTTTAATTCTTACTTTTGCTATATCATTGACATCTGTATAAATTAAAGGTTCAAGTATTTTTACATCAAATTCTTTTATTAAAGACTGTAAAATAAGGTAATCACCTATTTTTTCAACGTCAAAAACTTTAACTATAGTTCCCATAATTTTACTTTCTTTTCTTTAAAATCATAATCAGTATTTCTTAAAATTCTTGCCATTCTTGCATTTAACAACGCTTCTTCTTCCGTTAATCCTGCTTCTTTATATGTTTGTTTTACAATCTGCCACATATCTTCTAAGGTTTTTTCTCCGATTTTACCTAACAGCTTCCTTGCTTTTATATCCCCTATTCCCTTACAGCCTTTGTAGCCGTCTGTTGTATCTCCTATTAAAGTTTGATACATAAAATACCAATCCGCCATTTCAGGTGTTATTATCTTTTTCTTTATTGTGCCGTCGGGAGAACCTTTAGCAAATTTACAGGGAATTGTTTTGAAGTCTTTATCAAAACTCCATATACATTTATCTTCTTTTATGATTTTATCTGATGTGGCTAAAATACCTATTACATCATCAGCTTCAAGATAAGGTCGTTCATAAACCTTATAACCTGATTCGTTTATAAACCAGTGTCTTAACCAATCATAAAGGATAGGTTTTAATTTTTTCTTCCTGTTTGCTTTATATTCGGGGTTAATCTCTTTTCTGAAATTATGCTCCTTATCGGATAAACAGATATAAATTTTATTACTGTTCGTAGTTTTACAGATTTTATCAATCATTGTTCTGATAGCTTTTACAGCAAATTCTTTATTAACATAACTTGTTATCCTGTAAAGAAAATTTTCATCTTCTTCAAGTTCTGTTTCAAAGTCCTCTGTTACGGCTTCACTTGCTCTATATACAAGTATGTCACCATCTATTATTACTGTTCTATCCATTTTTTAAATATTCCTTTACTTTTTCCGTAAGGTTTTCGGTTATTTTATCTATAAGTAAATTACACTCTCTGCAAAGTAAACCTCTTACTTTACCTGTATCGTGATTGTGGTCTACGTCAAGATAAGCTTCTCCTATATCTTTTCCGCAAATTGCGCATTTTCCTTTCTGCTCTTTCCACATCCTGATATATTCTTCATCAGTTATTTTGTAATTTTCAAACATTCTTTTTACACGTCTGCAATATTTACAGATAGCTTGTTTTTTACTGAAAGCACTTTCAGGAAGTAATCTTCCGCATTGTTTACATACTTTCATTAAGGTATCCACCTTACTATTGGGCTTCCTTGAAAACCTTTTTCCCATATGCACCATATATAGAAGTTAGGTTTATGTTTATATTTTTCAAATTCTCCGTTTTTTGCTGTGTATTGTCTTGAGCTGTTTAAGTAAATGTATTTTGGAGGATATTTTTGAAAAAGTTTATATCTTGCTTTACCTTCTAAGAACTGTACTTTTAAAAAGAATATGATTTGTGTGCTTTCTTTTGTTATCTCCATTGCTTTTTCTAAAAACTTATCAGCTAAGTTAAAAGGGGGATTTGTTAAAATAGTTCCTTCAAAATCTTCCGTATCATAAGCCGTAGTTCTTAGAAAATCGCATATAAAACTGTGTTTGTAACCTCTATTTATTAAATCGCTGCTCCAAACATAATAACCATTTCTGTGTAAAGTTTCTGATATATGCCCTTTACCACAAGCGCATTCCCATACAGGATGTCTAAGTTTTATCTTGTCTTTTTTAAGCTGTTTAAGAAGAGCTTCTACTACACTCGGGTGTGTTGCATAAAAGTCATTTTCTTCTCTTTCTTCTTTTCCTTTAGCACCCATAATTAAATTGAGTTTTAATTTATTAGTCATTTGTTTCCTTTTTGTTAATGAGTTTCATACCAGTTCATCCCTTCTTTTACATCACCATCCAAAGGGCATTTAAAACCTAAGCTTTCTCCTGCTCTTTGTATGGCTTTTACTGCAAGTTCTTTATATTCTTCAACTATTTCGGGTCTTACTTCCGCTTGATATTCATCGTGTACATTTAATACAAAATATACTTTTTGATTAGGTTTTAAGTAAAAACTATCCTCTATCCAGCCTCTTTGAATACAATCATCAAACAAGATACATAAAGCTTTTTTCATTGCTATTGCTCCTGCCGATTGAAGCAAAGTATTTAAACCTTTATACTGTTCTCGTATTTTCAATATACCTTTATCGATAGAATATAAATAACCTCTTGTTTTTATTGTTTGTTTTACCGCTGTTATTAATCTATGCAAAGAAGGTACATTTTTTAAAAACTTCTTTCGTATCTTCCTGCCTTCTTCTGCTCCTTTGCCTGTTATTGAACCTATCTTTTCATCACCTGCTCCGTATAAGAAACCATAAATAAATGTTTTTGCATTGTTTCTTGTAGGTAGCCCTGCTGCAAGCTGGTTTTTAGTATGAATATCACCATTCAATATTTCATCAGTGTAATGTTTATCATTCATATAATGAGCTAAACATCTTAATTCCAGTGCTTTAGCATCACATCCTATCAGTTTAAAACCTTCTCTTGCTTCAAACAGTTCTCTGCATTCTTTCCCGTAGGGGGCTTCTGCATTTGGTGTTTGTGCTAAATTAGGACTGAAATGTGTACATCTTCTTGTTACAGCTCCTATTGTATCCACACTGCCATATATAACACCTTGCTTTTCACATTTTAACCAAGCATTTTCCCCTTCTGCTATATAACCTATCAATTTTGTTAACAGAAAATATTCAGCTAATTTAGGGGCTTCTTCATAAGGTAATTCTTTTAATATTTCATCATTGATTTTAGGTTGTCCGTTGGGAAAGATAACGGAAGGGTCTGTAAATTCTATCGGTTTCCAGTTGTATTTTTGAATTAATCTTTCTGTTATCATCTGTCTTGAAGAAGGTTTAAAAGGTATTACTTTTGTTTTGATAAAAGGTACTCCCTTTACATAACCTCTTGTTTTATTATTCACTTTCGGAATAAAAGTTTCTTTTACTATCTTAGGTGGAAACATCCGAACAAGTTCTTCTTCAAGTTTTAATTGTTTCTCTTTTAATTGTGAAGCTAAGTTTATGGCTTTTTCTTTATTGAACTTTACCCCTCTTTGTTCTTGCAGGCTTATTATATGATTAAATCCAGTTTCGAGTTCAAGCACTTGTGGTGAAATATTTTTGCTCTTAAGCACGTTATATAATGCCTTAGTAACCATAACATCCTGTGAACAGTACGTTTGCATATCTCTTGACCATTTATCCCAACAATTTTCCTGTTTGCAATAAGTGCCTTTGAGTATACCGAGCCTGTAGCCAAAGGCTTCAAGGGAATATTTCCCCCGTAAATTTTTGGGAAATTCACCTTTCCTAATCTTTCTGTCATCTATTTTTTCTCCTATATCGGGATAAGCTAATTTACTTGCAAGCAAAGTATCATATATCTTTCCCGTAAATTTAAAATCAGGATATATTTTTTGAATAGCAGGTAAATCGAATTTTATTATGTTATGTCCCGCTATTTCTTCTGCCTGTTCTAACAGTTTTATCCCTTCTTTAATTGGTGTAAATTCTTTATCATTATCAGTGCAACTGATAACTTTTTCTGTTTGAGTATCATAAATAACTAAACTGTGTATAACAGTGGTATTTTGGAGAAGTCCGTTTGATTCAAGGTCAAATATCAGTGTCATTTTCTTTAAGTACCCAGCTCAAAGCTTCAACTATACCTACAATTCGATATAAATCATAACTATGTAAATTTTTCGTATTATAATTTTCATAGTAAGCTAAAAGTTCTTTTATTTCTTTTTCAGTTTTCATCTTCACACCATCCACAATAATAACAAACGTCTTTTCCTTCTTCTATTACTAAGGGATTACCACATACAGGACAATATAAATTTAAATAACTGTCATCAAAAGGTATGTTAAAATCATCTTCAGTCATAATAAACTCCTACATTTGCTCTTGTTATATTGTCATCACAATATACAACATCTACAAAACCGCCATAGTTATTACAAATCAGCTGTTCGGGTCTTGGATTATCATAAACTTTGTTATCTATAGCATTTATTAATTCATCATCAGACCATATGCCCTTGTATTTGATATCATAATAATGTGTACCGTAACCTGTTTTGTAACAATGACAAGCTAATATTTTTCTATCCATCATTAAAAAGCCTCTGTTGTTTCATCTTTAAAGTCTTCTTCCTTTTCTTTTATTTCTTTCCCTTCCGTTAATTGACTTGTTTCGGGGTCATAATTTACATATACTATTTTGCCTGCTGCTCTGCCTGTGTACCTGTCTTTCAAACATCTGATTGCCGTTTGATTTCTTTTTTCTAAACTCTTTGCCTGTTGATTACGCTCTAAACCAAAGATAAAAGAACACCATTGTTTTAAAGCAGCCGCCCCATATAAATCATCTAAATGAACTCTTCCACCTTCTTCGTGTGGTTTACCTTCAGGCTTTCTTAAATGAGATATAAGAAATAACGTAAAATTTAATTCCCTTGTTAAGCTTGCAAGTTTTGATACAATGTTTCGCATTAACTGATTTACATCCGTGCCTTTTTCAGCTCCGTCCGCTAAGGCTGTTATATGGTCTAAAAAGATATATTCACAATCCTTGCCTTTCACCATATATCTTATTGTGTTTTCTATTGTTTTAAAGTCACTTGCCCCGAAACCTTCGTACAATATAGCTCTTTTAGAACTTATTATTGCTTTAAAAGCTTCTTCTTTTTGTTCTTCATCATATTTTGTATCGGGAATATGATAGGGAATGCCTGAATATTTACTCATTAAACCTAAAATAGTATCTTTTTTAGTTTCTTCAAGATGTATAATTCCTATTGTTTTTTCGAGAACATAAATAAAATGAGCTTCTATTTCTTTAAAAAACTCTGTTTTACCCATTCCTGTTCCTGCTCCGATACATATCATCTCGGGTTTTCTGATACCGTATGTGATGTTTGTCAAGCCCTGCCACGGATAACTTAAACCATATTCTATCGGTTTATTGATTTCTTCCCAGCTATCCGTGCCGTCAGTTATTCCGTCGGGTCTATATTCAATACCTTGCCACGTTGCTTTATAAAGTTCTTCACCTCTATTTGCTTTTAACATTTCATTGGCATCTTTTAAAGGTAATTCCATTATCTTGGCTTTACCCCAACTTAACAGGCTTGCACACTCTTTAGCTGCATTCCTGCCTTGTTCATCCATATCAAAAGCAAATACAACTTCTTCAAATTTTTCAAGCCATTGCAGGTTATGTTTTATGGCATTTATACCCGATTGTGCACCATTCGGAATTGATACAACGGGATAATCTCCTACCTGCTGCCATATACTTAAAGTATCAATCTCACCTTCCGTGATTATTACTTTTTTATTACTTCCTTTATAAAGATTTGCCCCATATAACAAAGGTTGAAATTTACCTTTAATTATAAATTCCTTATTATCAATAAATCTTATTTTTTGAAATATCGGATTATTATCAAAATCTCTATAAGTAGCTATATGACAGGGTCTGTTGTTATATGTTCCTACCCTGTAATTATATTTTGTACAGGTTTTTAAATTTAGACACCTCTCGGGTATTGCTTTTAAATAACCTTTTACAAAGTCTTGCGGAATTTCTTTTATATTCTCCTGATTTGAAGAAGGTGTATACTTATTACAGCTGTAGCATTTTGTCGAGCCATCATCATTTATTATCAAGGCATCACTTGAACCACAATCAGGGCAAGGTTGATGTGATAATGTCATTATTCCTCGACAGTATCAGCTTCCGTTTCAATCTCTGTTAAAGCTTCCTCTTCATTACTGCTGTTTTCTAACTGTTCTATAACTTTATTAAGTTTTACTATTATTCCGTCCAGTTTTGATACAGCTTCCGTTGCATTTGCATAAAGTTCAATGGCTCTATCTGCTGCTTTTACCGCTTTTTTTAAAACTTTAACTATAAACTTTGTTAATTTTTCTATTCTTTTTGCTATGTTAGACATAATTTTCTCCTTCTAAAAATGTTACTTCTACTTCTATTCTCGGGTTTTCTCTGTCTAAAAGTACCCTTGAACCGTCCGTTGATACTACGATTTTTGAATTATCATCATCTAAAAAACCTGCTTTAACTAAGCTGTCTTGGATTGCCTGTAAATATCCTGCTAAATCACTTTTATAGTTTTTATCTTTATAAAAATGACATTTAAGGTTTACAGGTGTCTGTATAGGAAAGCTCACCATAAAATACTTAGCTCCCTTTTTAAACCATTCACATACAGCTTTTTCAAACTCTTTATAAGGTTTTGAAGGTAATAACATCTGCCTGCCGTTTTTTAATGTTACAAGCTGTGAATGATTTTTCTTTGTTCTCGGTTTTACTGGGATTGTAAAGTTAAAAATCCGCTTCGTCATCTGCTTCCTGTGGTTCTTCTACAGTGTCTAAATCTTCTTCAACTTTTATTTCTTCTTTTATATCATCAATATCAAAACCTTCTTCTGCTTCAAAACCTTCAAAACTTACACTTGATGATACATATTCTACAAAATCTATTATCTGTACTGCTTTTAAAGTAAATGATACACCTGTTTCAGCTACTGTATAACCTGATACACCTAATTTTAATTTAACTGTCGTGCCTTCTCCTATATTTAAAGCTTTGCTTACAGGTTTTCCTTTAGCATCAAAAACAGCTACTTTTCCTCTTTCTGCCTTTAAGCCTGCACTTAAAATATATCTGCCTTCACTATCGGGTGTTTCTTCTCCTGTTTCTTCATTCAGTTTTGTATAAGGTTTTATTGATTTAATTTCTGCTAATTTTTTGCCTTTGAAGTTTTTAAACTGTTCTTTTCTTACTTCCTGTGCTATTTCAAGCAGTTTCTCTCCGTCCTCTTTAGATAACAAAATACTTACAGAGTATTTACCTGTTTTAACAAATTTTGTTGAAGGTTTAAATATACAGCTAAAGCCTGTTATTTCACCTTTCGGAGTTATTAAATCTTTTTTTAAATATACTGATTTTTTACCGATTCCTATTTCCATTTTTGTTCCTTTCTTTAATGTTCTTCCAATAAATTCCACTCATTTTTCACATAATGTTTAATAGCTTTAAAATCTTTATTTACATTACCGTTACTGCCTGTATAAACTATATTGTGTGCTATTCCTAATAAATCACTGGAACTTAAATCATATTCCTCTAACAGGCATATAATTGCACTGGCTAAACCTAACAACTGATTTTTAACTTTAAACGTCTGTATTTTATCCAGTATGTATAAAGCTGTTTTACTTACTTCGTTTTCATTTGCCATTATCATCTGATTATACAGAATTTCGGCTGTCTTGTTTTTGTACATATTCTCCTTTTCTTTTTATCCATTTCTTATCTGCTATCGCTCTTTTAAGCCATCCGAAAGTATGTGAACCTGCTGCAAGACTTAGAATAACTTCTCCTCTTGCATTTGTTCTTATACTTGTTACTTCCAATCCTTTATTTTTTCTTTTTGTTTTTCCTGCTTTTCTGTGTCCTTTCGTTGAATAGCTGTAATTGTTCATCTGTTTGGACCTTTCCTTTCTTATTTGTAAAACCTTTTTTCTCGCATTCGGGGCAATATTTCCACGTCGGAGGTGTGTCTTTTACGTGCGTTATATCTTTATCCCTAAATGCTCTGTTACAATAATTCGGGTCATTAGGATTTAACCTGCTGTTACGACAGGTATGTGTTACATAAACCATTTAAAATTCCTCTAATTTAATTAAAAAAATATTTGCTTTTTAAAACATTTAAAATATCTAAATTACCTTGCTTAGGCTTATTAGGTAATTCTATTGTTTCTAAACCATCCGTTAAATCTGCTTCAAAATCATCAAGTAAAGGTCTTTGATAAATTTCAACAAAAGCTTCTCTTAACAATTTAGAACTTTTTTCCATATCGGCTGCAAGAACACCATAGCAATCATGGACACTCATAAAGCTGTTTATCCCTGCTTTTTGACATTTTATCAACCATAACATCAAACAGCTTGCATCTAAGCTGTGAATATAATTAGGACATATCCCGTTTAATTGTCTTTGTTTATTTATTCCTTCTTTATCCGTTATAAAGTTTGTTTTTTTAATGCTTCCGTATAATTCCGTTTTTATTTCACATTTTTTGCTGCTTTGATATGCTTGATGTATTAATAATCCCATAGGACTGTACCATTCAAGATATGACTGCTGCTTTAATGTTTCTCTTGCAAGTGATTTGATATATTCCATTCCGATTATAGCTGATTTTAAAGTATTTTCAATTGCTTCCCATAAATAATGACTCAGCCATAAACTTACTTTAAATATACAATCATTAGGATTATTTCCGATTTGGAAACTCTCCCATATACATTTACCTGAATAATGTTCCTTTAGATATTCTTCAATATATTCTCTTGAGCTTTGTCTTGAACCTCCGTAAGGTAACACCATCACAGGTCGTTTGGTTAATTTACGGTTTATTCCTAAATTTAACCACCTTGTAGCAAGATTATATTCTTTTGTATCCCTGTTTTTATTGATAACTTTGATATCCTGAAGTTTCTTTTTAAGTTTATCTGCTACAATCTGATAAATATCACTGGGTTTTTCATTATCAGTTAAATTCACCGCTTGTCCTGCTGTTTCATCTCTTAACAATGCACTGTAATGCTGCAAGCCGTTACAAGTTCCATCTAATTGCACGGGGATATAACTTATAAATTCATCAGAATTGTTGTTGTAATTATAAAATTCAATACACCAAGCAAGATATTGAAAAGGTTTATCAGCTTTTGTCCATTGTCTATTACATATAGGGTCTTTTGCACAGTTTATTATCTCCTTTCTGTTCTTTTCTACCCATTCTATACGCTCTTGATAGCTTACTTTATCTTCCCCATACATATTGGCTCCGTGGATATAAAACCAATCCTTAGCTTTTTGACTGTTTAAAGGTTTTCCTTCACCAAAACATAACAAGCCTTTAGCTAAGTCGTTTCCTTGAGGTTGTAAGAGTGCGGGTATAGGATATAAACGTCCTCTAAAGTCCATTTGATAAGGAAAATAAATCTGTTCATAATCCTTAAACTGCTCTGCTATCTTTATTATTTGACTTGTTAATATCCTTATAGAACGTTGTGTTACGTTTCTTTTATAGGTTTCATAAGTTTCTCTTTTCCATTTAACTACTTTTTGTTTTTGTTCCTCGGTCAACTGCTTGCTGTCCGTTATCTCGGGATAGGGATAAGATTCAATATAATCATCATCCCTTTTTGGTAAACCTGCAACGGCTTGACCTTCTTCCCATAAAGCTATGACAGTGTTTAAAACATCTTTATTTATTTTCCACGCTGTATCTTGAATTATGTTAATAGCATTTAAAGTCTTATCTATTCCACTGTCTTTTAGTTTTTCAAGATACTGTTTATTATTGTTTTTAATGACTTTGTTTCTTTTTAAATAAGGTGAAATATAACCGCCTTCAAAAATACCCGTCCACGGTTTTGGTTTACAAATCATAGGTAAATAAAAAGGGTCTAATACTTCCAGTTTGTTATTTAAATTCTCCGTTAATTCCTTTAAATAATTGGTTGCTATAATAGTCCTTTTCTGTTTCTTCTTTTGATATAGAGTTGTAAACTTTATTAAGCCTGTTGTTTGTATAAATAATTCGGTTAAAATTAAACCTGTTTGTACTTTTTCAGTATTAGACCATTTGTTTACGTGAAAATTTAATCTTTTATTAAATACACTGTCTGTTATATATCTTTTCCTTAAAGCTTTTGCCTGCCTTGAGTTTAAATCTTTTTGAATAGTATCATAATAATGTTTATTTTCATTTCTGTACTTATCCATTTTAAATTCATCTTCAAAGGCTTGACCGATTGATTTATACAACTGCTGAACTGTTATGGATGTATTTACTAAGTTTAATATTACTTTACTGCTTATATAAGCTGCTTTTTCTGCTCCTATTTTCTCTATAATATATACTGCCATCGCTGTTTTGGTGGCTTTTCCCTGTTTATAATCTTCTATATACTGATTTACAGCTTGTAAGTAATCTTTTAATATTAAACTTAGTAATGTACTACCTGTTTTTGAATTTGAAAAACTATTGTTGTTTTGATTTTCTGCTAACTCTTTCCTGAATTTATCTATGCTTAATTGAGTTATTCGTTTTTCAAGCTCTATTTGTTCATTTATTAAATCTGTGTTATTCATAATTCCAATCTGCTTGTTTTATTGCATCTTTTAAAGCTTTGCATTCATCATCATTAAATTTAACAGCAGCCATTACACTATATAATAAACAATCAATGACAGTGCTATTATCACTTTCAAATAAAGATATAATAATTGTATGCTGTGCATATATTTTTAGCAGTTTTACAAAATTTTCGCTCTTGGTGAAGTCGGGCAAATATTTTGGTTCAAGACTTCTTAATTCATCTTCGGGTGTACAATACCTATAATCGGCAATTAGTCTATATTTTCTTTCACTTGTAACAAGTCTATAATTAGGGTCAAAATCGCCAAAATCAACATATAAACCATATCGTGGTTTAATTCCACATATTTCACATAATTCTTCGCTTAGTGTTTTAGTCATTTAAGCAACCTTTCTATTGTCTTTTATCTTATTTTGTAATATTAAAGCTTCTTGATACCAGCCTTTATAATGCTTTTCACGTTCTTTTATTTCTGCTTCAAGTCTTATTACAGCATTTTTATCCAGTTTAAAAGCTTTTGCGTTAGGATTATAATATGAGTGATTTTTACATCTGTTCCAATCTGTTTCAACATATCTGTTAAATACTTCGCACCTGTGATTACTGCAATGTGTGCAACTTGCACAATATCTTTTTATGATGTCGTTTTCAAAAGTTGTTTTAGTCATATTTTATCCTTTCATTTTTAAGTATCAAAAGAAAAACTATATCTAAATTCGATAGGCAATAATCTAACCTTGCGTTAAGCAAATTTAGATATAGTGTGAGATTAATTTAATCTCAGAATTGTGTGTTACACGTTCCTTAAGAGAGAGTAATTTGTTTTAAGGTTTAGAAATATCAACCACAGGGTATTATTAAATTAGGCTCTATCGCCTTATATTCCTCTTTTCATTTACGTAGGATTTAATAGAGAGAGGAGGTAAGGATGAAGCTAAAGCTAGAATATAAGACTATTAGTTTTGATTTTGATTTCTTGCAATTCATTAAAGATTTACTGAAATTAACTAAAGAAACTATTTAGTCTAATTCAATAAAAGGTGGTTGATATTTCGACTGCCTTTTGTTTTGTTTGTGTTTTTTCATAATTTTTGTTATAATCTTTTCGGAGGTATAAATGTATTTACCAAGCGAAAAAGAATTAGAGAATTATAATGTTGTTGATGTTTTAATATCTACACCTAACATCCAAGAATTTAAAGTCAATGTTAAAGGTAAGATGTTAAAAGTAAAAGCTCAAGATTCAAGCCTTATTATTCAAACAAATAAAGAGTTAGCTTGCTTTGTTTTAGATAAAGTTATTTCTTGTCGCTTTTATCATATTTAAAACCGTTAAAAGTTATATGTGCTGTTGTTATATAAGGGTCAGTTTCACGCTCACGTCCTTGTCTAATCTGTACATCAACACCTTTTGAATTGGTTAATAAATTGATAATGCTTTTTAAAATTTCATCTAACATTTTGTTTTCCTTTCGTTTTTGCTTACATTAATACTATTCCCTAATTTTTGACAAAAATCACGGAATTATGTCATTTATTTACAAAAATTAACAAAAGAGATGTTTATGTATTCTGATAGTGAGAAATTAAAAAGATTTAGAAAAAGTTTGGATTTGGGGCAAGTTGCTTTTGCACAAGCTTTAAATATTGCTAGAGCTACTATAAGTATGATTGAATGTGGTAAATATAAAATATCACATACAGTTAAAGAAGCTATAAAACAGAAATATAATTATGATATTGATTCTGAAAGTTATATTACTAAAAAAGAATTTGTAGTTAATACTTCAAATATTGTACCTATACCTTTTTATGAAGTTAAAGCAGCAGCCAATCCTAAAGGTGAAATTATGGTTGATTATCCCGAATCACAAGCTTTATATTTTGATAAACGTTGGCTTGAAAATATACTTGGAGTGAATCCTTTTAATGCTTCAATTATTCAAGCTAAAGGAGATAGTATGGACTCGGGGCTGAATAAATCTACTGATATTAAAGATGGTGATTTACTTTTAGTTGATAATTCAAATATAAACTTAGTTAATGGTTTAATTTATGTTATTGAATTAGGTTATAATG
>JAJQHF010000095.1 GCA_021199975.1 Candidatus Gastranaerophilales bacterium | reverse complement strand
TACAAAGAAGCCTGGGCTTTTAATGCCGCAAATGACGAATTCGTTGGTAAGGTTTCAGCTGTTCGTGCCGTTGCGGCACTTCATGCTGATAAGATTTCTAAAGAAGAATTTAAAGAAGCTATGGCGATTAAAAAACGGAATTTGAAAGTCGCAAAATCATATATTAAACAAACAAGAGAGATTTCACTTGAAGAACAGTGTGAAAATTACAAAACCGCTTATGCAAGTGTTGAAAAAGAAAATAGTTTTAAGGCGCGACCAAAAGTTTCAAAAATTGCTAACACCAATATGGATAAAGCAATCAGAAAAAATAAGGAAATGGAAGCGTTCGAAAAACAGGATTTATCTGTATTTATCCCAAAAGAACCTGTAAAAGATGAGCCTTTATACTTGTTTGAAACGGACAAAATTCTTGAAGAAGAATTGAAGGGAGTTGCTAATGGATATTAGAGCCGAACTTAAAGAATTAATGGAATCTAAAAATTACAGCATTTCATATCTTTCAACAGCTACAGGGATTGCAAAATCCACAATCAGTATGTGGATGAATAATAATTACAACGGAAAAAACGATAAAATCACAGATATAATAAATAATTTTATACAAAGAGAAAAAGAGCGTTCTATTAATAACGATTTGCCTTTTGTGGATATTTCAATTGTGAAATATATATCTGAAATCGCAAGATTATGTCATACACAGGGTAAAATCGGTGTATGCGCAGGTCGGGCGGGACTTGGAAAAACTATTGCCGTAAAAAAATATACAAAAGAATTTCTAGATTCTATTTTAATTGAAAGCGATTCCGGATATACCGCAAAATCCCTGTTAAAAGAAATTCACAGACGATTAAGTTTATCGGGGCGGGGGTGTGTATATGATTTAATGGATGAAGTTGTAAGAAAGCTAAATCAATCAGGCAGATTACTCATTATCGATGAGGCTGAAAATCTTCCATACAGGGCATTAGAAATTACAAGAAGAATACACGACAAAACAGGTATCGGAGTTTTGTTAATCGGAAGAAGCATTCTGCTTGAGAATTTAAAAGGTTTTAACAATCAATATGACCAGCTTTATTCAAGAGTTAAATACACAAAAATCATAGACCGATTAATTTTAGTGGATGTTGTAAAAATTCTTGAAACAATAGGACTGGATTCTAAACTTGCTGAAACTTATCTTCAATATTCGGACGGAAATACAAGAAGATTAGAACATTTAATAAGTCACAGCATAAGCATTGCCAAAATTAACGGCAAAGCTGAGGTTGATTCTGCTGTAATTAAAAAGACTTCCAAATTATTGATGGTGTGAGAAATGATATGAAAAGAACCTCTAAAATTTTTAAATTAACATTTGAAACTTGTTTACATGTATTTATCATTGCTCTTGCCATCTTTATTCTGGGAGTGCAAATCGGCATCAAACACGGACGTGAATTACAACTTGAAGATATATATTATCAATCAATACAAGGAGTTGAATATGGCAACAACTTTTCAAATTAGAAAAATCCATACATTAAAAAATATTATCGGGCTTGATGATGAATTATATCGTGAAATGCTCATGTCTTTTGATGTGCAAACTTCAAAAAATCTTACTTATACGGAAGCAATTATTTTAATCGATATTCTTGAAGATAAAGCTATTGCATTAAACCGTTGGGAAAAGAAACCGAAAAAATACGAGGATTTGTACCGTATTGATAAAATGGCAACTCAATCACAGCTTAGAATGATAGAGGGTTTATGGAGAGAAATTTGTTATTTTGATAATGACATATTTGCGACAAAATCTCTTAGAAAATTTTTGAAATCAAAATTTAAAATTGATGACGTAATGTTCCTGACTAAAGCCAAAGCCTCAAAGGTTATTCAAGGCATTAAAGGAATGGAAAAGAATTTAAAAATAAAAAAAGGTGCGGCCGCACTTAGTGAGTAGAAGAAAAAAGTAAAGGAGGAAAAAATGAATTCTACAATGGAAAAACAAACAGAAACAATGCAAATGAAAGACCAATTTTTCGGTGAAATTTCAAAAGAAAATTCTAAAGAATGTGCAATTATGGGACTGATTAAAAATCAAAAAATGGTTCTTGAAGAAGAATTAAGCGAGGCAAAATTGCGATACGCAGATGTTGCTCTTGAAGATGAAAACTGGAGTGGTAAATATGAACGCAAAATGACTTGCAAAATTCTTGAAGGACAGATTGTAATACTTTCAAAATTACAACACGATTTTGAATGTATGATGTCGCCATCTATGACAATGGCATAAAGGTCGAAACGAGCGGCTATCGGTGCAAGCTGCTCGTCTTAGAGTAATGCTCTAACTGATGAGACCAAAAAATAAAGAGGAAATATGAATTATAAACCCTGGATGGATTTTATAAAACCCGAAGATATGCCAAATGATGATTTAAAATTCATAGCAGAAAATGCCGGCATAAAATCGGCTATTGCTTTAATTTTTTGCACGCCGGGGCTAACCGTTAATATTCCAAAAAATTCATTCAGAAGTGTGAAAGAACGCTATATCATCAGTCAGTATGACGGAAGAAAATATACAATAAATCGTCTTGCGATTGAATGTGAATTGTCACAAAGATATATTTATAAAATTATAAAAAGACATCTACAAGGCAAAGCAAACAAAAATATTTAATAAAATCCCGCTATTCTTCAATAGGGGTTATATAATCCATTCCTATTCTATATTTCTTTTGATTTTTAGTCATACAAAGTGCATAATCCTCGTAAACTCTATTCTTATTTTTATATGTGTATAAAACAATATCGACTCTATCATAAATT
>JAJQHF010000171.1 GCA_021199975.1 Candidatus Gastranaerophilales bacterium | reverse complement strand
AATTTATTTCAAACAGCTTGTCAGGTGTTGTTTTTGCATAAAATCCGAACGGAACCTTTTTGAAAGAGTTAATTTCCTTTTTTAATTTATAATTTTCTTTATTTAATTCATTGATTTTAAAACGCATAGTTTCATTTTCTGTTTTAACTCTAATAAGTTCCATAACAACATCATCCATGCCGTCAAGCTTTTCATCTAAAAGACCGGTTATTTTGTCAGTCATTGACTTTTCAATACTTTTTAAAGTTTCAACAAGGCTGACAATAGAAGCATTTGAAATAGAATTTGTTCCTTTGTGAATAACATTTTTTGAAGGTACAGGAGTAACATATTTCATTTTATTATCGGAAACATCCTTCAAGGTTTTAGCATCATCTTGAGTAAAATACGTAAGACCTCTTTCATTCTTTTTTAGTTTAATGTCTGCGATTTTGCATAATTCCTGAATTTGAGAATTATCAATCCCAAGCATTTCTCTGATTTCTTTTGGTGAAAACTCTTTACTTTCAATTTTTTCTACCATAGATATTCCCATGAAAACAATCCCCTCTTATTGACATCATGCCATAAATATTATATCTGTTTTCAAAATATTTGTCTAAGGAATATGAGTATCTTTACATAACTTAAAAAGAATTTGTATAAAGGAGGATGCGGAAAAACAAAAAAAATGACAATTTTTTGAGGTTTTTCAAATCTGACCTAAGGTGTATTGAAACCGTTCCAAGAAGTTTGCGAGAAAAATTTTAATTTTTCCGCAAACTCAAAGACAAAATTTATTTTATTAAAAATAATCAAACTGAGAGTTCATTTATATTAACTGAATACTAATTCATTATCTACTATTTCAAACTCGGGTACTGAATAATCCATTGTTTTATTTATTGTATCATAACTTATCAAACTTTCCTCATCTAAGTTATAAAGAGAGTACATTTCCTGACAAAGCTGATTTATTTGAGCTGTTGTTAAATCAGTATACATATCGCTTAAAATATCATATAAACTGTAATCGCTTGTTTCAGAAGCCTCTGCTTTTTCAACGGATGTTACTTCTCCAGAGTATATATCATAAGTTGTATAAGTTGTTGAACCGTCAGAATTTGTCAGCGTAGAACTTGTTTTATTGCCGAACTTGTCATAATCAAGTACTTCGATTGTATTATTTGCATAATCTGTTATTGTTATCTTCTTTAAATTATACGTATATTGATATTCATAAGCTGTTGTTTTTGTTGTTTCTCCGTTTTCATTATACTCTGCGGAAGAAAGGATTTGATTTTTACTATTGTATGAGGATTCATCAGACTTATTTCCGTTTTCATAATAATTTGTCATTGTATATGAATAATCGGAATTATCCTGAGCTTTTACGGATTTTACCTGTCCGCTGCTGTAATAGGTATATTGATAATATTTTGTTGAACCTTCACAATTTTCTATTGTCGTAACATCTTCATCCGTTAAAACACCATGGGTGTATCTGCTTGAAGTTATTGTAGAATCTGTTGTTGTTTCTATGGATTTTAATTGTCTGCTTGTTAATAAAGCATTCAGTTCACATTTATATTTATATTCGGAATAAGAAACTTGTTCGCTGGATTCGTTATATGTTGTCTTTGATAAAGTATTTTTGTAAGAATCCTGAGTATATACAATCGTACTTAGCAGCTCACTCATACTGTCATCCGAATATACTTTGGTTGTCTTTATTACAGTGCCGTCATCCTGTTTTTCATAAGTATATGTTTCGTATTTTGTTACATTTCCGTCTGAATCATAATAACAACGGCTGTCCCATAAAGCATCAGTGTTATTTTCATAAATACTGCTGCCGTTGCTTGTCAAATATGTCTGCTTGCTGTATAAAGTGCCGTCCTTTTTATAATCGTATGAAACAAGAAGGTTGCCATCAGAATCTCTTTCATAAATTCTAGTAGTTCCCGTATTGCAGAATGTTCTTGAAGCGGCATAACCTGTATTTGAATCATAAGCGTATATTGATTCTGTCTGCATATCACTGTCAAGCTCAATCTGTGTAGATTTTGTGCCGTCAGAATATAAATAAACTCCGGTTTTTCCGTTTGTTTTTGAGTTTTGTTTTAAAACAATATTTCCGTCACTGTCTTTTACAGTGATATTCCCGCTTGAAGAAGTTGTAATATCTGTATATTTTGTTCCGTTTATTGTTACACTGCTCACGCCTCCATAAGAATTGTATGTATAAGAAATACTGTAATCATCTGTATTTAGATTTGTAAGCTGTGCGTTTTTATTTAATGTAGTATTTGAACCGTCAACACTTGTATATGTTGTTGAACCGGTTGAAGCATCTGTAACCTCCGATGTACCGTCAGTATACACGGTTTCTGTGGAGATTAAAGATGCGGTTCCTGAATTTACGGAATATGTTTTTGTTATAACAGCTCCGGTATCATCAGTATAAGATTCCGTATATGCAGTCAAATTGCCGTTTTTATCCAATTCGGAAGTTACTGTTGTATCACCGTTTGTTTGTACAATTGAAGTACCCGTGCTTGTTGTACTTGAAACACTGTTATAAAATTCTTTATATGCATTCCAGTATGTTTCCCAGTCATCCCCGTTATATGCTGCTTTAAATTCATCTGCGGTTATTACCCCGTCTTTATTTGTATCAATTTTATCCAATTCACTTGCCGTTAAGCCGTTTGTTAAATCTAATTCGGATTTTGAACTCGCAGCTTCATCGGTACCAAGCTGTTCTTTTCCGCTTAGATTTAATGCTAAATAATTAATTCCGTCTATATTTGCCATAATTTGTCCTCTTTCTTTCCGTATAATTATATCGGAATAAT
>JAJQHF010000122.1 GCA_021199975.1 Candidatus Gastranaerophilales bacterium | reverse complement strand
GGAGAAATATATTAATACAAAATATTGATAATCTTAGACAAAGTTTTAAATATGCAAAAGTTAAATATAATTTTGAAATAATTGCAATTACGGTTTTGGAAAATCATTGTCATTTAATAATTTCATCAAACAATTCAAAAGAAATTCCTCAAATAATAAAGAATGTAAAATTTAATTTTTCAAAAAATATTGATAAATCTTTTTGTGATAAGAATTTATCATTTTCTGCAATAAAAAGAGGAGAGAAAGGTATTTGGCAGAGAAGATATTATGACCATATAATAAGAAATGAAGAAGATTTATATAAACATATTGATTATATTCATTATAATTCAATAAAACATTACAATATTCCGCCAAAAAATTGGAAGTTTTCATCTTTTCATAAATTTGTTAAAAACGGATATTATGACATTAATTGGTGCAATGCGGATAATAAGTATAATATTTGTGATTTATGTTTTGAATAATATTGGGTATTTTTGAATTGTTTCGGTGCAAAAATTTGCACCCTACAGGCTATTAAACAATGGTGCTGTTTATTTTGAAGTACAAAAAATTTATGTATTTCATTTTAAACAAAAAATAGGAATTAATCTATAATTTAATTCCTATTTTTTTAATTTATTTATTCTTCTTCATCTAACCACCATATAAACTAATTAATTCCTTAAGATATTTTTGTTTATTACCAGGCCATAACATATTTTCACATGTATCTACTAATGCATCAGTACTGTCAAAAATTTGATCAATTAAATATAATTTTTGATTAGTGGAAAGATCACTATCTAGAATTTTTTGAAGTTTTTTCTTGTCAGAATCACTTTCTTCATATATGTCTTGTTTTCTTAAATCTGTTACATCATCATTTACTCCATAGTCATTATCACCTGATAAATCGTAATTGCAACAAACATAAGACATTAATTCCTTTAATCTTGTTTTTTCTTCTTCATCATCAAAATGATTTTCTATAATATTACCTGCTAAGTCTGCTGCACTTATTTTATCATTTAATTCTTTTATTGCTTCAGAACCTTCAGTTGATGCATTTTCATATAAACTAAGTTTTTCTTTTTGACTCAGCTCTTCACTATATTCAACACCTGTTAATTCTGTGAGACTATTCATAAAGTCTATAATATCTGTTGTTGAATATTCATCTGTAGCCATGTTTTGAACAATGGCTCTAATTGTAGATGACGAAAACTCTAAAGCATCTTTCACATAGTTAGGAGAATTATCTTCATCATAAGTGTTATTAGTATATTCATTCACTTCATTTAGAAATTCAATTATTGCTTGAGGTGTATAGATATAGTTACCTGTTTCATCATCTGTATCAAATATTGATATAATATTATTTTTTATTTCTTCTTCTAGAGCGTCAGAATCACCATTTTTAACTATATCATCGATATATCTCTCAATTGTATCTAAAGTATCTTTATAGCTTTGATTAGGGACCTCTCCTTCAGAGTTATAGACTCTGTCTAATAATTCTGTATATTCATTCTCTCCTTTGTATCCTTCATAGCTGTTTTCCAGTTGTTTGACAAAATTATTTTGAGGAGCAGTTATATTATCATTATATACTTTTGCTACATCTGCAATTTGTTGTGATGTTAGATTTAAAGAGGTGAAGTATTCATTCCAATCAGTATTTGAGTCTTTTAAAGTATCAATTATGTCTCCTATCGTTAATTGCTCTTCTTGCTCTTCAATTGTTGTTAAATCTTCAATTGCCGTTGATGTAATAATAGGAGTATTCATATCGGCATCTTCATTAGCTTCCACATTTTTAACTGCAGCACGTATTTGGTTATATATAGAATTTTTTCCATTAACAGCTTCAATAAAAGAACCGCTGCCGTTTTCACTGTCATAAGCCTTTGCAAATTCAGATAGCTCTTCATCACTCATACTTATAATTTCAGACCATGCTTCTTCTGCTGCTGTTTCATCATCACCTGTTAATGTTTGAATTAATGCAAGGTTTTCTTCTGAAATTTCAACATAATCCAATATTCCTGAAATTTTCTCCGCATAATCTTCGCCTTCGCTATTTGTTTCAATTCCAACGTTGCTTATTGCTGCAGCTAGACTTTCACCTTTTGATATTTCATAATTATTAATTAGATTTTGCAATGCAGTAGTATTTTCTGAATTAATTACTGAGTCTAATAATGTTGTTTCGCCTTTTTCTAATTCATTATTTATAGATTTAATAAGCATATCAGTTACTTCACCGTCAGTTTCTTCCTCCTCTGATTGTGAAACTAAAGAATTTACAATTGTATTAAATTGTTCATCATTAGTTGTTGATTCAGCTTTACTAATAAAATTGGTGTCTTCCCCTTTTTCTTCAGCAATTTTATTATATTCTGTAGCTATATCAGCTATTGTTTCATCTGAATATTGGCTGAAATCAGTTTCTTGCCATATTTCATCTGCATCTTTATCATCTTCTTCGGTTCCATAAAATAATGCATTTGAAAGTTTTTTAACATCATCTTCTGATAAATCTGGTTTTTCTTCTTCAGAATTTTCATCATCGCTAACCGTTGAACCATCTGAAACGTCTCCTGTAGTTTCAGGTTTTTTAAGGTCTAATGTTTCATAAGGATCAGCTAATGTGATTGTGGCACCGGTATATATTAAATTAGGATCGGTTATGTTGTTGTCTGAATTATTCACGATTGCATTAAGTAATGTATCTCTTACTTCTGTATAATTATACTCTTTTCCTGCTGAAGTATAAGCTTGTTCTATGGCATCAAAATCATAAGAATTTTCAATAATTCCGTATAAAGAACTGTTTTCGCCTTCATCACCTGCCCAGGCTTCAACTTCAACATAAGCACCGTTTTCACCTGTCTCGATTCTAGTATCATCAGTATATAAACCTGATGCACTTGATGAAGTTTCTATTTCATCACCTACTATATATTTTCCGTCCTTATCCACTGAAACTTCATAAGAAGTGGTATTACCATCTTTATCTTCTGTTTCATAAGTATAAGCCCCTTCGCTGTCACTGCTTCCATGGTATACCAATTCACCGTCGTCAACGGTATCATCTTTTTCGATTGAATTTTCATCTACTTCATCTGTTAATGTATAATCAATTCCGTACTCATCAGCTAAGTTTTTGCCTTTTTCGTATGTACTGTGAGCATTGATAGTATCAGTTCCAGCTTCTATATCAAATTCCTGCCCGTCCGTATCATTTTCATCAATATTATCATCTATTGTTATTGAAATATCGCCTGTTGTATCATATCCGGCATCTTTTAAAGCATCTTCGATGCTCATAACTTCTATATTTCCGTCTGCATCTCTTTTTACAACTTGTACTCCTGCAGCTTCAAGTTCAGCTTGAGAAATTTCACCATCAACTCCTGCAAGTTTCGTTAATTCAGAAATGCCATTATCAGCACCTAAAAATTCAGATGTTGAACTTAATTCTCCGTCGCCATCTTCATCAATAAAAAACTCATAAGTAACTTCATCATCACCTTCACCAACTGTAAAACCTATAGGGTCGGTTAAGCATTCTTCACCGTTTTGTTTTTGTTCAATTTCTTCTTTAGCTACAGCTTCTGCTGCTTTTGCTTCGGCAAGTTCAGCTTGTACAGAATCTAATTGTTCTTGTAATTCTGCAAGCTGCGCTTCTGATTCATCTTCTTCCTGATTTTCATCATTTACTTCTTCATTACCTTCTTCACTGCTAAGGTCTTGTAATTCCTGTGTAACCGCATTTAATGAATCTGATAAATCTTCTATAGTTCTTTGTGCTGTTTCTAAATCACTTGATAACTGTTCTAATTGCTCTTCTGCTGCAGAAAGCTGATTTTGCAATTCTGCCAATTGTGCGTTATATTCTGCTAAGGCATCATCATAACCAGGGTATGTTGTAGTGGTGTTGCCGTCTTCATCTGTTTCAGTTACAGCATAATCACTTTGATTTGGTGCGGTTAAAGAGCTTAAACTTTGAGAAATTGTGCTTATGGTTTGATTTTGTTCGCTTATAGATGAACTTAAATCATTAACGGTCTCTTGTTGAGCGGTCATATCTTGCATTATTGCAGTTTTTTCCCCATTTAGCTGCTCAACACGTGCCGAGCTTACCTCTAAGAAGCTATTTTCCATATCTTCATAACTTTGTGTTTGTTCTAAATTGGAAATCTGAGCAAAAAGCGACTGCTCATCTTGTTCGAGTGCTTCGGTGCCGCTTCCTGATGCAGGAAATGTTACTCCCGGTATCGTTATTAATTTAGACAGCCAATCATTTCCAACTTCGTTACTCATTATGAAGCTCCTTTTCTTAACACTTATTTATTATATTTATCGGCTCGGGGGGGGGTAACTTGAGGGTTTTATTCATAAAATTTACATTTATTTACAATTAATATTTTTTTCATGCCTGTTACATAAAGAAATCTGCTAAGTTTATAGTAAATTCTCTATACTGCTTTGAATATTCAGCATGACACTGTCAAGTAAATATTATGTAAAAGTGTACAAAAAACGTTTATTAACGATTGTAAATTCAAATCAAACGTCTAATTTTAAGGGGCATGGTCAAATGTAAATATTATTTAATAAATGTTTGCTTGTAAGCATTATTATTACGTTCTAATATTTAAGAACAAAGAAAATAAAGCTTGCGGAAGGAGTGATGGCGGAGCTTTCTTATTGGGAGAGAGTAAGTAAGGAATGTTAGAGTTAGTCTATTAATAAAGGATTTGTTTAATAATCCGGTTGAGATTGGGGATTTATTAAAAGTTTCGCTAAAACGAAACTTTTTTTATACATATTTTTATCATGTTTTATAATATTTATAATCTAGTGTTTTATTCTGCTATTGGATTATATTAAAATTTAAATTTGGAAATATCAGGAGTTTAGTTATGAAAAGAGCAATTGTTATAGTTATTGATTCCATGGGCTGCGGCGCTATGCCGGATTGCATGGAATACGGTGATACAAATGAATGTAATACATTATGTAATGTTGCTAAAACGGCAGGCGGGCTAAATGCTCCAAGTTTTTATAAGCTCGGTCTTGGTAATTTAGGCAGTATACAAGGTATAGATAAAAATTTAGCACCAATAGCACAATACGGCATTATGAAAGAAACTTCTAAGGGAAAAGATACAACTACGGGGCATTGGGAAATGATGGGGCTTATTCTTGATAATCCTTTTAAGGTTTATCCGAAGGGTTTTCCTCCTGAAATTATTAATAAATTCATAAAAGAAACAAATTGCGGAGGTATTTTAGCAAATTATCCGGCTTCGGGCACAAAGGTTATTGAAGATTTACACAATGAACACTCTAAAACAAAATTTCCGATTATTTATACAAGTGCCGACAGTGTTTTTCAAATTGCTGTTGATATAGATGTTATTCCATTGGAAACTCTTTATAATTATTGTAAAACAGCAAGAAATATTTTAACTGACGAATACAATGTTTCACGTGTTATTGCTCGTCCATATAGGATGGTAGACGGGAAACCTCAAAGAATAGGCGGGCTTAGAAGAGATTATTCGGTTGAGCCTTTTAAAGATTCAACATGTGATATCATCTTAAAAAATAACGGTGCGGTTTTAGGTATAGGAAAAATAGAGGACATATTTGTAGGAAAAGGCATTTCGCATGCAATACATACATCGGGAAATACACAGGGGCTTGAAATAACACTTAAAGCCATAAAAAATGAATTAAATTTAGAAGATTTAAAAACTCAAAACTATAATATAACTTCTTTTGACAAACAGTTTATTTTTACAAATCTTGTTGATACCGATATGCTTTACGGTCACAGAAATGACCCTTTAGGCTATGCAAAAGCTATTGAAGAAATAGACTCTTATCTTCCTAAAATTATTGAAAATATGACCGGAGAAGATTTATTGATTATAACCGCCGACCATGGCTGTGACCCTACGGTTAAAGGCACCGACCATACAAGAGAACAGGTTCCTCTTATAATATATTCAAAAAATATAAACCCCATTAAGCTTCCTGAAATTAATTCTTTTGATTATATTTCAAAACGCATACTTAAATGGTTTTCTATAATGCCTGTGTAAAATCATAGTTAAATATATAGCAAATAATTTTCGGTATACCTAAACACATATTTATTGTTAACTTTTAATACAATAACTGTTGACATTATTTTTTGTTTTTGTTTAAATTAATTCAGAAATCTTGAAGGGCTGATATGATAATTTTTATGCAGAATATCTTAAATATTTGTTGTTGTAAGTTCATAAGGAAGAACTTATTGCAATTTTAATGTTACTGCATAATAAATTACTTTTAAGTTCTTGTTTTCAGGCAAGAACTTTTTTTATGGAGACAAAATGAAAATTAACAGCGAAACAAATAATAACAAATCGGGTATAAAAAACCTAAGTAAAAATTTTAACGGCGGGAAAATGCCGCCCCTTTCAGCAGCATTATACACTTTAGGCAATAATGATATGCTTAATGCTTCCGCCGTTGATATATTTGCAATGGATACTCCGAGAACAATTATTGAATTTAATCACAGAGGAAAACAAGCCGGTATAGAAATGGGATTCAGAGAATATACAGGAACTTTTATTGCGGAGTTTTCAGCCGCATTATTTGCTTTTTTGACTTCTAAAATAATGTCAAAAGTTTATAAGCCCGAAATAAAAGTAAATGATAATTCATGGGTTACAAACAAAGCGCTTGATACATTTAACGAAATATATATAAATTCGGATAAAACTCCTAAAGGATTTATAGGGGATATTTTAAACTCAATGACCGGTATTGCGGGCAAAAAGACAAAAGATTTAGTTTCGGTTGATAAAGAAAAGACAGCTCCGATAGTAGACTCTCTTTCAAAACTGATAACCGATAAGAATTTGAGTAAAAAAGAAGTGAAAAAAATTTCAAACAATGTGCATTCCGATATTATTAATCTTCTCGGCGCTGATAAAAATATTACGATTAAATCTAAAAATAATGAAGTAACTTCAAATCTTACTCATGTAATACGAGATATTGCAGATACAGGCAGAAATGTTTTCTTTAATGAAAATAATATCAACAGCGGCAAAATTATAAGCAAATTAAAAACAATAAATAAATCCAGAATTATGCTTGCAATTCCTGCGGCTATGGCGCTTGCGATTTCAAATCAGTATATTAACCGCAAAATGACAAAAAAGAGAACAGGAATTGACAATTTTGTCGGAGAAAACGGCTATGACAAAAATGTTCGTGACAAAAAACAAGAGGGCAAAGAAAAGGGATTACTTGCCAAAAAACTTTTATCAGCAGGCGTATTTGTTTTGATGCTTTCAAAAGTTATGGGAATTAAAAAACCTGCAGATATAATAAAGAAATTGGAATTTGACGGACCGGCAACGGGCGGTAATACTATAAAAACCGTATACGGAACATTGATTTTAGGCAGAATATTTGCGGCTAAAGATTCAACAGAGCTTAGAGAAACAGACACAAGAGATTACCTTGGATTTTTAAATTGGCTTGTTTTAGGCGGTTTTGTAGCAAAAGGAGCCGCCCAATTAATGGATCCTAAAAAAGAAGCGTTGTTTAATATTACAAAAGAAGGAAGCGGTATAAAACATTGGCTGAATGATGTTTCCTTAAAATCACAGAAAGAAATACTTGCACAAGGCGGTAAAAATGCCGCTAAAAACCTCAAAAAACTTAATATTGCACAAATGTCAGGCATTGCATACAGCGCAATAATGCTCGGTGTACTTCTTCCAAAGCTTAATATTTTTATCACCAAACATTTAGGAAAAAATAAAGAAACAAATGCAAAATATCAATTCTTAAAAACGTGCTCAATGGAGGACTTTGAAAAGCAATTGACTCATTAGTTATTACAGCAGGCGCCGCAGCATTTACTGTTATCAAATTTGTCTTTTTGTTCTTTACAAATCAGGCATTTATCCTGCATTGTACCGTTTTCACTGTAGTATTTATAACTTTTTACCCATTTTGGTTCTTTACAGGAACAATTTTCCATAAATGTCAAAAATTGTATAAATTTCTCCATTACATCCTCAGACATGGAATATTCAATTTTTTTTGAATTATCTTCTATCTTATCTTGTTCAATCATTAATACTTTTTCAAGAAAGTTTGCTATTGTTTTGTGTCTGTGGATTTTATTTTCGGCTTTTTTCTTTCCTTTCGCCGTAATCGTAATAATACCGTAGGGTACATAATTTATATACTTTCTTTCCGCAAGGGTTTTTACGGCATCGGATGTAGCGGGACCGCCTAATTTTAAGTAATTTGAAACATCCTTTACCCTTGCGGCTTTGTTTACTTTTACTATTTCATATATTGCAAGAAGATATTTTTCAAGACTTTCGGTTAATTCGTTGTTCATACTACCTCTTTTATGGCTTGGCGAATTTTTTTATTCTATACCATAATATACCATAAAATAAAGATTTTATGATAATATTAAATTATGAAAAAGATATTATGCTTCGGCGACAGTAATACATACGGATATAATCCTCATGACGGTTCAAGATATGATTCGGACACCAGATGGACGGGGATTTTAAAAAAGCTTCTAAAAGGAAAGTATGAAGTTGAAGAAGGCGGATTAAACAACAGAACCTGTTTTGCAGATAATCCTGACGGTATTGAGCAGACAGGGTACAAAATTTTACCTTGTTATATGAAAAAGAATACCGATATATTAATTTTGGCACTCGGAATTAACGACCTGCAAAAATTTTATGCGGTTTCCGCTCTTGATATAGAAAAGGGTATTGAAAATATTGTTCTTAGCGCAAAAAATATTAACCCCGCCGCTAAAATTGTTATTGTATCTCCTTCAAGAATTAATGACCACGTTTTAAAAGGGGCTTTTTCGTTCCAATTTGACAAAAATTCAATCAAAAAATCGGCTCTTCTTTCGGGTATTTATAAAAAAACAGCCGGGAAATATAACTGCGGATTTATTGACTTGGATAAAATTGCCGTTGTATCTGATGTTGACGGACTGCATTACGAAAAAAAAGAACACGAAAAAATAGCGCAGGCTATTTATCTGTATTTAAGCTTGACTTAAAAATTCTATTGTAATTTAATTCTAAAAGACAGCCGAGAAGGATTTTATGAATTTAGTTGAAAAAATTAACAAATTGAAAAAAGAAAAAAATGCAATAATTCTAACGCATTGTTATCAAAATATCGAAATTGACGAGGTGTCGGATTTCGTAGGAGATTCTTTATATTTAAGCAGAGCGGCCGCTAAAACAAATGCTGATATTATTATATTTGCGGGTGTATATTTTATGGCACAGAGTGCTAAACTGCTTTCTCCCTCTAAAAGAGTCTTTCTGCCAAACATGAATTCGGGCTGTTTAATGGCTGATATGATTGATGTTAATAATCTAAGACAATTTAAATCTCAAAATCCCGATATTCCTGTTGTCTGTTATATTAATTCAACAGCTGAGGTTAAAGCTGAATGTGATATCTGCTGTACCAGTTCAAATGCAATTGAAGTGGTACGAAGTCTTAACGTTAATAAAGTTTTGTTTGCGCCTGATACATATTTGGGAAAATGGGTTGAATATAAACTTAAAAATGTAGAAGTTATTACTTTCAACGGTTTTTGTCCTACTCATTTAAGAATAAGAGTTGAAGATATAGAAAATGCAAGAAGAAGATATCCCGATTATTTAATCCTTGCACATCCCGAATGTCACAGCGAGGTGTCAAAGCTTGCCGATTTTGTGGGTTCAACAAAAGAAATTACGGAATTTGCTCAAAAGAGCAGCCATACAAAATTTATCATAGCTACGGAAAAAGGAGTCGTTGACAGATTAAATCGTGACAGTATGAAGAATAATCAGGGTAAAACATTTGTTCTTATTAATGATAATATTGTATGTCCTAATATGAAATGTAATACATTAGAGGATATTTTATATACTCTTGAAAATGAAAATAATGAAATATTTATTGATACAAATACAGCAGAAAAAGCAAAAAGAAGTATAGAAAAAATGCTTCTTTTGTCTGAAAGAAAATAAATATTTAGTTAATTTTTGAAACAAAGAGATATTTAAAAATTAATTTTGGTGTTATAATTTTCTTGTTAATTTTGTTATACAGTTAAGTAAAAAGGAGAAAATAATGAAAGTTTCAGTTAATGACAGCTGCATAGCATGCGGTGCTTGTGAATCAGTTTGTGATGCGGTTTTTTCAGTAGAAGATAAAGCAGTAGTTAATGATGGTGCTGTAGCTTCTAATGAAGATTGCGTTAAAGAAGCTGCTGATTGCTGCCCTGTTAATGCTATTGAAATAGAATAATAATATTTATAGTAAACAAAGAAAACACCTAAAAAATTTTAGGTGTTTTTCTTTTTGTTTAAATAATCAGTTAAATTTTCTCTGACATTTTAAATTATACTCTGTTATAATATAAGAATGGAAAAGGTTTTAATAGTTGTATCGGATAACAATAAAGGGAAATTTATTACAAAGGGATTTTCAGACGCTTTTAAAGAACTTTCATGTTTTGTTATTGAAAAAAAAATATATGATTTAACCCTTGAAGAAACAATTAAAATATCGCCTGATATAATTTTTATATTTTGGACTGATTTAACACAGAAATTCATAGCGGAAGAATTTTTAAAAGATTATAAAAGTGAGAAAACAATTTTTATTCACTGTTCAGAATTGCTTTCCGATATTCCTAAATTCTTTTTATCAAGTAAACGTCATTTTATTTTTACCGGTGATTCAAAAAATAATAAAACAAAATTTCATTTCTCCGTAAATCCCAAAGAGTATAAAACAAGATTTGAGGGGTATAAGTATAATGTAACATTTGCTGGGAATCCTTCTTATAAAAATAGAGAAAAGCTTTTGTCCCGCTTGATTTGTAATTTTGGTTCCGTTTCTGTATTTTGCCGTTCTTTTGATTTTTATAAAAGTGTTGATGACATATATAAAAATAATTTACTGGATAGTTATTTTCTTGAATTATACAGAAATTCATATAACGGATATGTGAATTCACCTAGTGAACTTGCTAAAATTTATTCGGTCTCCAAAATTAATATTGATATTGATAATGAAACTTCTAAACCAATAAATTACAGATGTCTTGAAATAACAGCTTCGGGCGGATTTCTGATTGCACCATACAAGCCAAATATAATAAAATATTTTGATGACGGTTATGAAATTGAAACCTATAAATCTTCCGATGATTTAGTTGATAAAATAAGATTTTACCTTAATAATCTAAATTTAGCTCAATTAATTGCGGAAAAAGGCAAAAAAAATACAGTCAGCAATCATTCTTTTTATGATTGGCTAAAAGTAGTGTTGAGGAGGGTATATGATAAAGATACTTGTAGTGGATGATGATGCGGCAATTAACGAACTGATTAAGGTGAATTTAGAGCTTGCATACTATAAAGTAATATGTGCGTCAGACGGCAATAAAGGTTATGCGCTTGCAAAACAAGAGCTTCCCGACTTGATTATTCTTGATGTAATGATGCCTGAAGTCGACGGATATACGGTAGCAAAAAGAATAAGAGAAAATGAACAGACAAAAGATATTCCGATTATAATGCTTACCGCATTAAATATGCTTCAAAACAAAGTGCAAGGATTTAATATAGGAGTTGACGATTACCTTGTCAAACCTTTTGAAATGGAGGAACTTTTAGTAAGAGTGAAAGCTTTATTAAAACGTTCGAGCAATATTCCTAAATCTCTTGCAGTTAAAGAAGTGCTGTCAAAGGGTGATGTCACATTAATTCCGGAAACCTACAGCGTAGAAATAAAAGGCAGACAAGCAAAAGTTACACCTATAGAATTTGATATTATAAATCTTTTAATGCAAAATTACGGCAATATGGTTTCAAGCGCAAAGATACTAAACGATGTTTGGGGATATTCATCAGACGATGCCGTTGAAACAATAAGAGTTCACATGCGCCATATCAGGGCAAAATTAGATAAAATATCAGGCGGTAAAAAATATATAGAAACAATCTACGGCGGCGGCTACAGACTTCTACCCGACGGAGCTGAGGAAAAAGTTAAATAAATTTAAAAGCTGGTTAAAATTTAAATAATAATATATAATTTTTATGGTATTTGGTTTGTAAAGGAGACTGATATGTCATTTTTTGAAAAGTGCCTTAAAACACTGCCGAAAGCATTAGCATCCTTTTTAATGCTTATTTTGGTCAGTGTACCTGCTTTTGCGGGAGAGGCAAATTTAGAGGTTCCTAAAATAGAAGGCGGTAATTTTAACCTGCTTGTCACAGGTATTATTGTTTCATTTTTAGGATTGATTTGGGGCTTGGCTGCATACGAACAAATAAAATCTGTTAAAGCTCATAAATGTATGATTGAAATAGGCAATACTATTTTTGAAACTTGTAAAACTTATCTTGTTCAGCAGGGTAAATTTTTAATAGTTCTTGAAATATTAATTGCCGTTTGTATTGCTTTTTACTTCGGTTTTTTACAGGAAATGAGCGTTAAAAACGTTTTGATTATACTGGCTGCATCGGTGGTCGGAATATTAGGCTCATATGGTGTGGCCTGGTTCGGTATAAGAATGAATACTCTTGCAAATGCAAGAACTTCTTTTACTTCGCTTAAAAATAAACCTTTGGATATTTTAAATATACCTTTAAAGGCGGGTATGAGTATCGGGGTACTGCTTGTAAGTGTTGAATTAATAGTAATGCTTTCAATATTGTTGTTTATTCCGGGACATTTAGCAGGTGCGTGCTTTATAGGGTTTGCAATAGGTGAATCATTGGGAGCATCTGCTTTACGTGTCGCAGGCGGTATTTTTACAAAAATTGCGGATATTGGTTCAGATTTAATGAAAATACGATTCGGTATTAAAGAAGATGACCCTCGTAATCCCGGAGTAATTGCCGATTGTACGGGTGATAATGCAGGTGACTCTATAGGTCCTACTGCTGACGGATTTGAAACATACGGGGTAACAGGTGTTGCGCTTGTAAGTTTTATTCTTTTAGGTGTATTCCCCGAATATCAAATCCAATTATTAACCTGGATTTTTGTAATGAGATATTTGATGATAATAACTTCTGTTATTGCTTACGGTATTAACGGAATTTTAAACAAAATTTTATATGCAAATAAAAAGGAATTTGATTTTGAAGCGCCTTTAACAAATTTAGTTTGGATGACTTCAATATTATCAATTTGCATGACTTTTTGTATAAGCAAGTATTTATTGGGCGCTCTGCCTGATAAATTGTGGCTTACCCTGTCGGTAATAATAAGCTGCGGAACATTAGGCGCCGCTTTAATTCCTGAATTTACAAAGGTCTTTACAAGCCCGAAAGCAAAGCATACAAGCGAAGTTGTTACAGCTTCAAGAGAAGGCGGTGCTTCGTTAACTATACTGTCAGGCATAGTATCGGGTAATTTTTCGGGATTTTGGATAGGTCTTGTTATAGTTGCATTGATGACAATTTCATACTTCGCAAGCCTGCATATACCTGATGGGATTATGATATATTCTTCTGTATTTGCTTTTGGTTTGGTTGCCTTCGGATTTTTAGGAATGGGACCTGTTACTATCGCTGTAGACAGCTATGGGCCGGTTACGGATAACGCTCAATCCGTATATGAATTATCTTTAATAGAAGAGGTGCCAGGTATTTCAGAAGAAATAAAAAATGAATTTGGTTTTGAACCTAATTTTGAAACGGCTAAGAAGTATTTAGAGCAAAATGACGGTGCGGGAAATACATTTAAAGCAACATCAAAACCTGTGCTGATTGGTACAGCCGTTGTCGGTGCTACTACAATGATTTTCTCATTGATACTTGTTATAAAAGAAACTCTCGATATAGAACCCGAGGCAATTCTTAATTTGTTAAATCCATATACAATATTAGGATTGTTAATGGGCGGTGCCGTTATATATTGGTTCTCCGGAGCTTCAATGCAGGCTGTTACAACAGGTGCCTATAGAGCCGTAGAATATATTTCAAAAAATATAAAATTAGGCGATTGTGATGATAAAAAGGCAAATGTGGATAATTCCAAAGAAGTAGTTAAAATATGTACGGAATACGCACAAAAAGGCATGGTAAACATATTCATTGCATTGTTTGCTTTCGCCCTTGCTTTTGCATGTCTTTCAGCGCCAATGGCTGAAAATTTAAATCCCGTTTCCTTCTTTGTAAGTTATTTGATAGGTATAGCAATTTTCGGCTTGTTTCAGGCTGTATTTATGGCAAATGCAGGCGGCTGTTGGGATAATGCAAAAAAGATTGTAGAAGTTGATTTGAATGAAAAAGGTACTCCTTTACATGATGCTACTGTTGTAGGTGATACTGTGGGTGACCCGTTTAAAGATACTTCTTCTGTCGCAATGAATCCGATTATTAAATTTACTACATTATTCGGTTTGTTGGCTATGGAAATAGCAATTGCGCCTGCATTTAAAGAAACAGCATCTTATGCGGGAATTATATTATTTATAATAGCGGTATTCTTTGTAATTCGTTCCTTCTATGGAATGCGAATACCCTCAAATAAGTAATTTATTATTAATACAAAAAAGCAGCCCTTAAATAATTAAGAGCTGCTTTTTTATTGTTATTATTTTAAAGAATAAGCAAATATTTAATAATCTGAAACCTCTTGGGCTTCTTCCTCTTCATCATCTTTTGCATAGTTTGTATCAAAATCATCAGGAAGCATGTCGTTATCCGGCCAAATTGTGGTATCATCAGCTCTTGTTGCGGAAAGATTCAGGCTTGCCGAAAAGTCGGAGTCTGACAAATCTGCTTCTTTTACAATACAACCTGCCATGTCTGCATCTGTAAAGTTGCAATAATTTACGGCGGCATAACTAAAATCTGTTCCGTTTAAAATACTTTCGGAAAAATCACTTTCAATTATATTTGCTCTTGTAAAGTCTGCAGCATTCAAGTCACATCCCGTGAAATTGCAATTTGAAATATGTGCATCCGTGAATGAGGTACCTGCCAATTCTGAATTTGAGAAATCAATTTCCTCAAGTGTAATATTTGAAAAATCCAATTCCGTTAAATCCGTTTCATCTGCTGATTTTTTATATTCGTTATACATTTCAGGATTTTTGATAATTAATTCTGCTAATTCTTCTTTTGAATACATTAATACTCTCCTTTATTAAATGCTAGTATCCTTTTATACTAACCTTATTCATATTCCACATTAGTATAATTTTATAACAATAATTTATTAATAATATATTATTTTCTTATTTTTTTTAATAATGTCAAGATAATTTAAAAAAAATAGCAATTTTTTTTATTTAAATGTTTTTATATAAAAGTAAGGGTGGTTT
>JAJQHF010000195.1 GCA_021199975.1 Candidatus Gastranaerophilales bacterium | reverse complement strand
ATTACTTCTTCCCGATTTAAAATTTGGATATTTTCATTATTATCATTTTCTAAATAATTGATATTTATCATCGGATTTGATTTAGATTTTATTTCCGGTTCTTCAAAATAAACATTATCTTCATAATCTTCCTCCAATGTAACATCCATACTTACTTCACCCAGCAAAAGCGGTTTATTTTTTCCTTCTTCTGACATTTTTTTCCTTTCTTAATTACAACATGTTGAACTTTTTACAAAATATTATTTACAATATAACGTAAGCGATTTTTAAATTTCTCCTAACCATACGGATCAAAATTTGAGTCTAATATTACTGTTTCTTCTTTCTCGTCAATGAGATATGAATAGTAATTTATTGCATAAATTCCCATCATAAGACTATCGGCAAAATCAGGACTTTCCCCGTGTTCAGACTTCATATCTTTTTTGGATTGAATAAAAATCTGTCCGTTTGGTTTATAGGATTTCTTTATATATTCAAGCTGCGAAATAGTGAAATCCGACGAGATTTTCAGCCACTCATTATCAATAAAATCTTTTAATGTTAAATAACCGTCCGCACGTCTGTTTAAAGCATTAGGACGATTGCTCGAAGCAGCTCCGTTGAATTTTATTGTATTAGCTATAACATTTTTTATGCTGACATAAATAGAATATCCCAATCCGTCCGCATCTAAAATCAAAAGTTCGGGTTTCCAGGTTGAATATAAATTAATTATTTTTCCTTTGGTAATATCTGTATCAGGTTCATTCCAATGTTCTTGTTTTTCAAGCGACCATTGTGTTGAACTTTTAGATTCAATCAAACTTGCAACGCATAAATCACCGCCGTTGCCTGCTAAGTCAACAGACATACATTTGATTTTTCGGTAAGTTTCATCTTTAAACATAATACTTTTAGCTTTATCCAGCTTTATTGCGGAAAAAAGAAAATCATTTGTAGTATCTAAAGGATTACCCTCCCAAATATGTTCATAATCAAGAATGTTTCTTTCTTTACATCTTTGAGCTTCTTTGATAAGTTTTTGAGGACAATGCTTATTTTCGTAATAATTAATTTTAATATGAAGACAATCATCTCTGGAAACGAACTCGGAATAAACGGGGTCTTTGCGGACGAGCCTGTTCATGGTAAAAATAACAATCGAGTTTGATTTTCTTATGGTAGGAATAATAACATCCAGAGTTGATTTAGTAATTGCCTGTGCTTCATCAATCCATAAGATGTCCACACCCTCCAGCCCTTTGATATTAACTCTGCCCTGTTCTCTGAATCCTTTGAAAATAATACTCGAAGTGCTTGTATTATGAATAATTTTATTGGATTTTATCGTAAAGTTTAAGTTATAATCATTTATTAAGTCGTTAAATATTTTATAAACGCTGTCAGATATAGTTGCCTGAGTTTCTCTTCCGCAGCAAACCCTGACATTCCGTTGTTCAGCTAACCAGAGAATAATTCTTGCTACACTTTGTGACTTGCCACCACCCCTTCCTCCTTCTAAAAGAAAATAATTATAGTTGTTAATATTAGTAACAACAGGTATCAATTTTTCAGGTATATTTAAAATTTCAGGTAATTCAATCATCATTTATTTCCGAATTTATACTTTCACCAACGTTAACATCAAGCTCTTTTCCGTCAATTTTGACGCTTCCCATAATATTAATATGGTTAACGGGCTTATCCTTTTCGGAATAAAGCCCGCATAATTTTCCTTTAAGCTCTTCAGCTTTAAGAAATACAGAAATATCAGGGCTGATTTCATCATCTTTGCCTTTTTTATTTAAAGCCATCTGTTGAACAGCTTCTAAATTTTCAAAAGAATCATTTTTAGAGTAATTACATTTATCATCTGTTTTCTTTTTTCGAGCCATAAAATAATAACCATCCAATCATTTATCTAAACCGGTATCATCTTCCGATACCTCGTAAAATTTTAATAAACACATTATTGATTAATAACCTTAACCAATTTTGTTTCTCCGTTAAAATTAACAGCATACTGGTATATTTTGCCGTTTTTAAATTCCCTGTTAACCCCATAAATAAAACCGGCACGTTCTTTCGTGCCGTATTTTATTTTAATCTCCTGCCATTTACCGTTTTCAACATCTTTAATAAATTTAGCCGTTTTTTTACGTTTAGGTCTATAAGTTTCATACTTTTCTGTTTTTACATTATATTGAACCAACTCAGCTATTAATGCCTTACAAGCAGGGCATATAGCAACTTCCAATTTCCTGTCCCTATATAAAAAATCAGGCATAAGAAATACTGTTCTAAAAGGCGTATGATAACCCCCGCAGCAAAAAATCACAATCCATCCCTCCCGACTTAGCGAATTTAGTCACCTTTTCGATATAAAATCTACTCGAGTCTTAATTCAAATCTTAATTTTATAATAACACACATTTAATCTTTTCGATATATCTTTTAGTAATATATTTACATTTCTTTACATTATAATGTAAGTTACAAAAAAACACACAGGAAAAAACCTGCAGTTACCTGTGATACGGTTCATTTGCATTAATTTTAAAGGCACGGTAAATTTGCTCTGAAAGAATAAGCCTTGCCATTTGGTGCGTAAAGGTCATTTTTGAAAAGCTGAGCTTTAAATTTGATATATCACTTACTTTTTTATGTAAACCATTTGCTCCGCCAATAATAAAAGATATTTCATTTATACCTTCATTGGATATTTCTTTCAATTTTTTGGCAAAATCTTCAGAAGAAAGACTTTTTCCGTTAATTTCAAGAGTAATAATATAAGAATCCTTTTTTAATAGCTGTAAAATCCTTTCAGCCTCAAGTTCTTTATATTTTTCAGATAAAGCATCCTCATTAATTTGTTCCGCCTGAATTTCAGATACGGAAAAGGTACAGAAAGGGGT
>JAJQHF010000186.1 GCA_021199975.1 Candidatus Gastranaerophilales bacterium | reverse complement strand
TGAAATCATTGGCGGTGAAAATTCTACTTTTGGAAGACAAACAACAGGTGAAGTTGTTTTATCAAAAAACTTGCGTTCCGCTTTATCAAAACTTAATCCGAATTTGCCGCAGGAAGCCTTAGACAATGCGTATTATGAGTTGACACAGGATTTATCAAACAAAACTCCGATTGATGCCAATCAATTTATTTATTTAAGGATTAAAAACGGAATAAAGGTTCAATTTAAAGATAATAACGGTATCGATACAGAAGATATTATTAATATTATAGATTTTAACAATCCTGAGAATAATGAATATTTATTAATAAGACAGTTTAAAATATCAGGTGAAAGATATAATTGCAGAGCTGATTTGATATTATTCGTTAACGGCTTGCCTCTTGTATTTATTGAACTTAAGGCAGCACATAAACATATTGAAAATGCATTTAATGATAATATAACACACTATAAAAAAGAAATTCCTCAAGTATTTTGGTATAACGCATTCATAGTTGTTTCTAACGGAACAAATGCGAAATTTGGTACTATAACATCAAAATGGGAGCATTTTTCTGATTGGAAAAAGATAAATAATGAAGGAGAAAAGGGCATAATTTCAGCTGATACCTTGATAAAAGGAATGTGTTCTCCTAAAAATTTACTCGATATTATTGAGAATTTTATCCTGTATCAAGAAGTAAAGGGCAGCAAAATCAAAATTTGCGGTAAAAATCACCAGTTTTTAGGTGTAAATGCTGCAATTGAAGAATTTATGAACAATAAAGACGGGAAACTCGGCGTGTTCTGGCACACACAAGGCAGCGGAAAAAGTTTTTCAATGATATTTTTTGTTCAAAAAATACTTAGAAAGATAAAGGGTAATTGGACTTTTTTAATTGTTACGGATAGAAATGATCTGGATGAACAAATTTATAAAAATTTTGTTTCTACAGGTGCTGTTACCGAGAAAAATACTCAAGCCGAAACACGAGAAGATTTAAAGAATTTATTAAAAGAAGACCACAGAACTGTTTTTACTACAATTCAAAAGTTTGGAACTGAAGAAAAAGGACAAAAGTTTGAACAAATATCTGAGAGGGATAACATTATAGTTATAACGGATGAAGCCCACAGAACTCAATACGGCACATTAGCAATGAATATGCGTGAGGCTCTGCCAAATGCCAAATTCATAGCCTTCACGGGAACTCCTTTAATGAAAGATGATGAAAAAACAAAACTCGTTTTTGGTGATTATGTAAGTAAATATACATTTAAGCAGTCAATTGAAGATAAAGCAACCGTTCCTTTATATTATGAAGCAAGAATTCCTGAAATGCAGATTGTTAATGACAATCTGCAAGAGGATTTGCAAAAAATTATTGATTCTGCTGACTTTACAGAAGAACAGGAAGAACAATTTGAAAAAGAATACGTAAATATGTATCAGATAATTACCAGAGAAGACAGGCTTGATATTATTGCAAAAGATGTCGTTAAACATTTTATGAATCGCGGTTTTATGGGAAAAGCAATGTATGTTGCAACAGATAAAGCAACGGCGATTAAAATGTATGACAAAGTAAAAATTGAATGGAATAAGTATATAAAAAATCTTGAAAATAAACTATTGTGTTCAAATAAAGATTCTCAAGAGGTGCTGCAAAATAAAATCAAATATATGAAAGAAACAGATATGGCAGTCGTTGTTTCCTCTTCACAAAATGAAACAGAGAAGTTAAAACAAAAAGGAGTTGATATTATTCCGCATAGGATGAGAATGAATAAAGAGGATTTAGCAACTAAATTTAAAGATAATGATGATAAACTGCGATTGGTTTTTGTTTGTGCAATGTGGGTAACAGGTTTTGACTGCCCTGCAATATCTACATTATATCTTGATAAAATTTTAAAAGAACATACATTAATGCAAACTATTGCAAGAGCCAACAGAATTTCAGAAGGCAAATTTAACGGTTTGATTGTCGATTATATCGGTATTTTTAAAGCCTTGCAAAAAGCCTTAGCTGTATACGGAGAACCTTCAGAAACTGCTGATACGGAAGAAAATCCTGCCGAAACAAAAGCAAAACTGCTGGAACTTCTTGAAAAAGAAGCACAAAAAATGAAAAAATTATTTGATTTAAAAGGAATTGATACAGATAAAATTTTTGATACAAGAGCATTAGAATGTATTAAAAATACCCAAAATGCTGTAGATAAATTACTTGAAAATGAAAAAATTAAAAACGATTTTCTAAAATATGCTCAAAATTTAAAAATATTATTTAAGGCAGTTTTACCGGATTCTGAAGCAAGACAATATGCAAAACTTGTTTTTGTCTCTTCCGTATTACACGCAAAAATTAGAGAAACACTAATTGAATTTGTGGATAAAACAGAAATTAAAAATCTTGCCTGCCAGGTAGAGGAATTATTGAATAATTCTATAACTCTGGCTTCTTATCAAATTAATCAAAGCGAGAAACTTGATTTAAGCAAAATCGACTTTGAAGAATTACAAAGAAGAATTTTAAAAGAAAAAAAACTTGCTTTACTTGAAAAACTTAAAGCTGCAATAAGTTTAAAATTGTCTGATATGTTGAAAATAAATAGTATGCGTAAACATTTGCAGCAAAAATTTGAACAAATCATTAAAGAATATAATGACGGCAAACTTACAATGGAGCAGATGTATATTAGGTTAGTAGCTTTGACAAATGAATTAACTGCTGAAGAAAAACGCCATATGGATGAAAATTTAGAAGAAGAAGAACTGGCTATTCTGGATATTCTGACAAAACCTGAACCTAAACTGTCAAAAAAAGAATTTGAAACAGTTAAAAAAGCTGCAAAAAAATTAATAGAAGTAATAAAAAAAGAAAAATTAGTTTTAGATTGGCGTAAAAAACAATCTACCCGTGCAAAGGTTAAAGA
>JAJQHF010000108.1 GCA_021199975.1 Candidatus Gastranaerophilales bacterium | reverse complement strand
TCCGAAATAATCATTCTATCCGTTCGACCGGAAAAAGTCCGAAAAGTCCGTTTTGGTGTACGGATAAATTGATTATTTCCGACCCCTCAAACCCCGATATATAGCCAACTTTCTTTGAATAATCATTCTATCCGTTTTAACCAAACCACTCGTTAAAATACACCTATCATTTACACCCTTTGACATATTCGCCAAAGGACTGTCTTGTTCATTAAACTGGAGACGGAGAGATTCGAACTCTCGTCCGGAATGGGATATAAACCTGCATCTACGAGTGTAGGTCTGTTAATTTAGGTAAAATTACGGCTCGAACCAATTCCTATTAAATTACCATAGCAGTTTTAACTGTTACGCAGTTTGAAAGTAAAACTTAGTCCGGTTACTTTCATTACCGGATTGCAGCTTGCATACTTTCGCTATATCAAACGGCAAGCTGGTCTGATATAACGGCTGAACTGCGCTTACGCAGCAAGAGCTTGTGCTCTTGAAAAATCAGCTTTTACTACGTTATTTGTAGCGTTTATTTTTGTTTGCTCGTTGATAACTCAGAACAGCGCTGAGACCCGCAGCCTGAATACACCAATCCACCCGTCAAATCCAAAACGTCCCCATATTTAATTGTCAATGTACATTCTTATTATCTCATAAATTATTCTTATTTTTCAAGATGTTTATGCTAAATTCATTTCTTTTAATTCTTCAAATTTTTCTTCTTTTGTATTACTTTTCAATACGGAGTTTAACATGTTCATCGATATCATTACAGCTAATGTCGCTCCATCTATATCAAATTTTACATTTTGTTTATTCATTGCCTTAAAAAATTTTTGAATTATAACTTTCGATAATTCATCTGATTCATTCTTTGAACAAATATCTGTAGAATTTTTATTAAAATTTATACCAAAATCTGAATCAAGTAAAAGATATAGTATTTCCGCATATTGTTCTTTACATCCGTTATGTTTATCGTTAATATCAACAAAATGAATTTCTTGTTTATCTTCATCAATCATTAAATTGTTAGGATTACAATAATCAATAGCATAACCTTGCTCTGTAATATATCTTGCATCATTGATACATTTATCATAAGCTTTTTGCGGCAAAGCTGCAGCCTTTTTTAGTGAGTCAAGGTGTGTTTTAACGTTAGCTTCATTAATATTGCGGGAAAAATCATAACTAACGCCGTATGAATTCCCTGTCTGTCTTTTTAAAATCCAATATTGAAAAGAAGAATCAGAATTTCCTGCCGGTATTTTTACTGTTGCAATAGTTTGTCCAATATTTAGCTTCGGTGCAATATCCTTAACCTCTTCAATTGTAGGTTTTTCTGTTTGTAATTGAATAAAATAGCTTCTTTTATAACGCTTCATTACCCAATTGTCTGTATTTGGTATTTCGTAAGTAATACCTTCAAATCCGGAGCCGATGATGTTTCCGCTTAAATCATCGGCTATTTCATTTGCATTGCTTAAAAAATCATTACTTATTGCCCATTTTTTAAAATTTTCAAATGATTGTGCATCTATAGATTCTGTTTCTTGTGTTTTAACAAATGTATCATTTCCGATACTTCCTCTAAAATGTATTAAATTTGATTTAGACGGAGCTTTAATATTATTTATAAAATTTATTCTTGTTATGTTCATTTTTCCTTCTTAAAATTTTCGATTAATATGTTGGTGTTGGTTTAATTATGTAAAGATAAATCGTGTAAATTTAAAAAATTGTTAATAAATTTTTAATTGATAACTTTTGTAAACAATACTTTAGAATTACTTCTATAGAGTTATATTTTTTTATAATTTATGTTATAACTGCAATGTTACATTAATTAACGGAGGATAATATGACAGTAGGTTCATTTGTATTTATGTTACATTCACACCTTCCTTTTTACAGAAAAGCAGGTATGTGGCCGTTTGGAGAAGAAAATTTATATGAATGTATGTCTGAAACGTATGTACCATTATTAAATGCGATTTCGGAATTATATGAAGAAGAGGGTATTAAAGCGAAATTAACTGTTGGTATTACTCCTATTTTGGCGGAACAGTTAAATGATGAACATTTAAAAAATGGATTTGTAAAATATTTGGATTCTAAAATAGAGGCTGTATCTAAAGATTTAGAAAGATATCCAAATCCAAATGTTCCTCATTCACAACATTTAAAATATCTTGCAAAATATTATTTTGATTGGTTTAACCATATTAAAGACAGTTTTGTAAATAAATATAATAAAGATTTGATAGGTGCGTTTAAAAAGTATCAGGATTTGGGATGTATTGAAATTACTACCTCAGGTGCTACTCACGGATTTTCACCGTTATTGGCTACTGATTCAAATTTAAATGCTCAATTTAAAGTAGGCTCTGATACTACAAAAAGATTGTTCGGGAAAAAAGCTAAAGGATGTTGGCTCCCCGAATGCGCATACAGACAAGGTTATGAATTTACCGGTAAAGACGGTCAAAAGAAATGGCGTCCTGCTATAGAAGTAACTCTTCAGAATAATGATATTGAATATTTCTTTACAGAATCACACGTTATTGAAGGCGGAAATTCTGTAGGTGACAGAAGAGTAGTTGGTATATACGGAAATATCGAATATATACCGCTTCCAAAAAGAGAAGCAACAGGTTATGACACTTATTCAGCATATTGGCTTCCGGATGCTCAGGTTGCCGTTATGGGAAGAAATGACAGAGCAGGTTTTCAGGTTTGGTCTGCGGCTGATGGATATCCCGGTGACGGGCTTTATCGTGAATTCCATAAAAAAGATGATAAATCAGGTATGAATTATTGGAGAATTACTTCTTCAACTACTGATTTAGGCGATAAAATGCTTTATGACCCTGTTTTAGCTATGAATCAGGTAAATTCAAATTCTGACCATTACACTACGTTGTTATATCA
>JAJQHF010000047.1 GCA_021199975.1 Candidatus Gastranaerophilales bacterium | reverse complement strand
CAAAAAAAGAAATCAAATTATAAGTGAAATAACTTATAAAAAAGAAGATTATAAAAAATCAATAGAAATATATAGTCATTTTATTGAAATATCAGAACAGCAGAATTTGAATGTTTATGATTATTTTTTTACCGGATTATGCTGTTATCATTTATCAAAATTTAATTTCGATTATTTAAAAAACTACTTGTTTTGGATTGAAAAAGCATTAGAACTGTATCCTGAAAGCAGATTGTTATTAAACTATGCAATGTCTGCCTCTTATACACTTGGTAATTACGCTGAAGCCAAGAAATGTTTTGATAAAAGTATTAAATTAGGATATATAGATAAAAACTCTCATATTAATATATATTGTGCGATACAACACAGAAAAAAAGAATATTGGATGGATTTGATATTTGGGAGAAAATATGAAGGTGATTATAAAAAAGTATGGACAGGAAAAGAAAATTTATCAAATTCTATTCTTTTAGTAGAGTTAATTGGAGGGTACGGCGATAATATTTTGATTTACGGCTATATGCAAAGACTTGTTAGACTTTCAAAAAAAGTTATATTCTTAACACATCATTCTTTATATGAATTATTAAAAGATAATGAACTTGGGGTAGAAGTATATTCAAGAAACAGTATGAATGTATCAGATATAAAATACGACCGCTATATTATAAGTTTGTTTGTTCCTGAAGCTTTGAAGGTAACGGAAGAAAATATTTCAGTAAAAGGCGGATATATAAAAGCAAATGAAAAACTGGTAAAAAAATATAAAGAAAAATATTTTAATACAGATAAGCTTAAAATAGCTGTTTCTTATAAAGGAGCCCCTTATTCAGCATGTTGTTTACAGCGTGATATTCCTATTGAAAAACTTTCAATGCTTGATAACCTGGATAATGTTCAGTTTTATTGTTTTGACAAAGATGTAAACGAAGAAGAACTTAAATTTTTTAAAAGAAATAGTATTATAAATTTGGCAAAAGAATTTTCAAGCTTTGCCGATACTGCTGCAGCATTGGCAAATGTTGATATAGTTGTAACCAGTGATAATTGCATATTACATCTTGCTGGTGCACTGGGGGGGGGAAAAAAAAGAATGGCTATTGCTCTATTTAATCATTATTACGTAAATATTTGGTATGATTTATCAGGTGGTGACTGCGGGTGGTATAAAAATGTATATCCCATTGTTAATGAGGAAAATAATAATTGGGATATTTCAATGAAAAAGACAATTGATTTGATTAAAAATTATCAGCAAATTAATTAAGATTTATTATATAATAATTAAAGGTATAAATATGAATAAAATATATAATAAAATTAAATATATATTTGAAAGAATTGTTTTACTCGTTTATATTAACAAAAAAAATATTTCTGATGTCCTTACTTATATTGAGGCTTATAAAATAAAATTGGAAGAAGATTTAAATAATGAAAGCTGCAAAGAAATAACGAAGCAGCAGCTTAAATATTTTGACAGTATAACTGTTAATGCTGTAAATAAACTTGTGAAAAAATACTGTGATAATAATGATTTTAATAATGCGATAAAAGGCTGTAAGTATATTTATAACAATTACCCTAATGATACGGAAAATTTAAAAAATTACAGAAATTGTATCTGCTCAATAAATCCTTTGGATTTAGTTTTGATAAATAAAGAAGAATTATTAAAAACGGAGGATAAAGCAAAAAAAAGAAAGATACTTAGTGAAACATACAGTGTAACAGGAAATTATAAAAAAGCCATAAATCTTTATAACCGTTTTTTAGAACTTTCAGGGCAAAAAGAGTTAAATATTTTTGATTGTTGTTTTCTCGGAATATGTTATTCTAACTTGTGTAATAGTATGCCATCGGCAGAATACAGAAAACAGGCATTATCTTATTTTAAGCAAGCGTTATCAATTGAACCTGAAAATATTAATATTATACAAATTTTATTACATTTCGCAAGTGTTCTTAAAGATTGGGAAGTTGAAAAAGAATGTTTTGATAAATCTGTTGAATTAGGTTATAAAATTGAAACCGATGATTTTTTCTCTGTTTATTACAGTAATTATTGTTTAAATACAGGAAATATTGAAGGCTGGAAAAAGAGTTACAAAATGAAGAGCAGGTATATAGAGGACTATATACTTAATAATATTTCAAAACCGGAATGGAAAGGTGAAGATATTTCCTCTTCAACTCTTCTTATCCTGTCGGAAGACGGATTTGGTGATGATTTTTTAATGTGGGGATATATCTCAAGACTTAAAAAACTGGCAAAAAAGATTATTTATTATATGAATGATGCTACCTACGAATTGTTTAAATATAATGATTGCGGAGTTTTGGTTTATTCTAAAAAAGATACTGATATTAAACAGCTTACTTATGATTACTATATTTCTTGTTCACGGATTCCTAAAACTCTTAACTTATCAATAAATAATATTTCGGTAATCGGCGGATATATAAAAGCAGAAGAGAGATTGGTAAAAAAATATAAAGAAAAATATTTTGATACAGATAAATTAAAAATAGGTTTAGCTTTCAGGGGTAATCCGCTTTATACGCATGAACACAAGAAAAATATACCTTTGGATAAACTTTGTCTTTTGGACAGTTTGGATAATATACAATTTTACTGTTTTACAAAAGATATTAAAGATGAAGAACTGCAAGGTTTTAAGAGAAATAATATTATAAATTTAGCAAAGAGTTTTTCAAGTTTTGCCGATACTGCTGCCGCAATAGAAAATACGGATATAATGGTATCGGGTGATAATTGTGTATTAAATTTAGCCGGAGCTATGGGTAAAAGAACTCTCGGAATGTTCAGCTGTTTTCATCCTATAGACAGGTGGTATGATTTAACAGGAGATGATTGCGGTTGGTATAAAAGTGTAAAACCTATTGTAAATGATGAAAATGATAATTGGGAAATTTCCTTAAGAAAAGCAATTTCTGAAATTAATAATATTATGTCCGAAAAAAAATTGTAATATATTTTTGTTTTTATTATTAATAATTTATATGTGATAAAAATGTGCAAAATATTTAATATAATTAAATTTAAAATAAAGAAAATTTTTTATCTTTCGTTAATGCCAAAAAATGATGTTGATTTGGTTATTTCTTATATTGAAAATTACAGAAAAGAACTTGAAAAAAACAAACAATACTTGGAACTTAAATATATTAATGAGATTTTTTATGAATATGTTAAAAAACTTATATCAAAATATTCAATTAATAAAGATTTTATAAGTGCAATAAAACTTTGTAAATATATTTATAAAAATTACCCTGATGATACAGATAACATAAAAATGTATATTAATTGTTTTGAAAATACAAGCCCTAAGGATTTGTATATAATAAATAACCAAGAATTAAGAGAAACAAGAAATGATGCGGAAATATGCAGAATTATAAGCGAAATATATTTAAAAAGAGGTAATTATAAAAAAGCTCTGATAAGCTATTGTTTTTTTCTTAAAATGTTAAATAAAAATAAATTAAATTTTATTGATTTATATTTTATTCAAATATATTATTTAGAAATGTATAACCAAACCAACAATGTAGATTATAAAAGAAAAGCATTAGTTTGTTTAAAAAAAGCATTGGAAATTGAACCAAAAAATAAAACTATAATGCAAAAGGCAATAGTTATTGCCTCAGAAATAAAAGATTACAAATCTTTGAGAAAATATTTTAATAAATATATTAATTTAGGTTATGATATGAACTTATTGTTAATATCTTTATACGGTGATTTATGTATGTTTGAAAAAGATATTGAAGGTTGGAAAAAGTATTGCCGATTATACCAAAAACACAAAAGTAGTATTTATTCCGATAATCTTAATAAACCGGAATGGACAGGAAAAGAAAACTTATCAAAGTCAACTCTTCTTATTATAAATGAAGAGGGATACGGCGATAACTTCTTAATATGGGGATATATTCCAAGACTAAAAAAAAATTGCGAAAAAATTATATACTATATGGAAGATACTCTATATGAACTGTTTAAAAATAATGATTTGGATATTGATATTTATCCCTTGTCTAGTACGAATATAAAAAATCTTAAATATGATTACTATATTCCATGTATGTCCGTTCCTATTGCTTTAAATGTAACATTGGAAAATATCTCTGTAAACGGCGGATATATAAAGGCGGATGAAAGATTAGTAAAAAAATATAGAGAAAAATATTTTGATAACGGCAAATTTAAAATAGGTATAGCTTTTAGGGGCAGGAATATTTCTAGTGATATATACTCTTTACGAAAAAATATACCGGCAGAAAAATTCTCATCTTTAGATAGTTTAAACAATGTACAATTTTATTGCCTGACTAAAGATGCAGCAGATGAAGAATTAAAATGTTTTAAAAGAAACGGTATTATAAATTTGGCAAAAGAATTTTCAAGTTTTGCAGATACAGCCGCAGCAATAGAAAATATGGATATAGTTGTATCAGGTGATAACTGTATATTAAATTTAGCAGGTGCAATGGGAAAGAAAACTCTCGGAATGTTTAGTTATTATTATCCTCCTGGCAGGTGGTATGATTTATCAAGAGAGGATTGCGGCTATTATAAAAGCGTAAAACCCATTATAAATGATGAGAATGATAATTGGGAAATTTCAATGCAAAAAGCAGTTAAAGAGATTCAAAGTATTATGGCAGATGATAAAATGATTTAATTTAATCTTTTTTTATATCACTGCTGTTATCTAATAATTTTTGAAGAGATTTTTTTGCATTTTTTTGCTGTTCAATTGCGGCATTTCCTCCGATACATCCGCCTTCACAGCACATAACTTCTATTAAATTACCTTCAGGACACTCTTTATTCATTGCAAATTTTTTCAGCGTTTTTATGGTATCTTTATCCAAACAGTTTATTATGTACGGTTTTAATTCAGCTGTATTTGAAGTAATTTTACCTACAGCACCTGCAACTCCGCCTGTTACACCATAGTTTCTGCCTTGTTTTGAACTTTCAATTTCAAACATGGTTTCTTCACATTCATCAGGGTTTATCTTTTTTCCGTCAAGAAGTGCTTTTAATTCTATATAATTCATTAAGTAATCAACATTTTCATTCTCAAAAACTTCTTTTCGTTTGGCAACGCAAGGGCTTACAAAAACAGTTTTTGCATTCGGATGTTTTTTTCTTACAATTTCAGCAATGTAAAACATAGGCGTTTTTGTATCGGAAGCATATTGATTAATTTCGTTCAAATGCTTTTTTCTGAGTTCATTATATCCGGCGCAGCATGAAGTAGTCATAAAGGGTTCGCCGTTTTTCATTCTTTCTTCAAATTCTTCCGCCTCGTTTTTCGTTGTAATATCAGCCCCTTGGGCAACTTCATAAACATCTTTAAATCCTGCTTTAATCATTGCTGTTTTCAGTTGATAAATGCTGCACTTAAATTGACCCGCAATTGAAGGTGCAATCATTGCAATAATTTCGTCATTATTTTTAATATGTTTAAGAATGTCAATAATTTGGCTTTTTTCGTTAATAGCGCCAAACGGACATCTTTTTACGCATCTTCCGCAGGAAATACATTTTTCGTGGTCTATTTTTGCCAAACCGTGTTCATCTTTTTCTATAGCACCTACAGGACAAGCATCTTCACAAGGTACTGCTATTTTCACAATGGCATTATAAGGACATACCGCCATACACATTTTACAGTTTTTACATTTAGAACTGTCAATATATGATTTTCCGTTAACAATATTTATTGCGCCGAATTTGCAAGCATTTACACAAGAACGGGCAACACATCCCTGACATAGATTTGTAACATACATTCTGTTAGGAACACATCCCTTGCAGGCAGCACCAATTACTGTTAAAACTTTATTGTCGGTTGTCTCTCTTTTTAGGGCTTCTTTTGCATAAACGGATAATGAAGTTTCTTCATTATCATCTTCAATGGAAAATCCTAAATCTGCAATAACCCTATCTCTTAAAATGGCTCTTTCTTTATATATACAGCACCTAAAAGGTACATCCGAACCTTTAGGACGCATATCATAAGGGATTAATCGGGTCTTTTCTTCAAAACTGTCTGAAAAAAAAGCCTCTGTTAATTTTGTTAAAACTTCCTGTTTAAGTGCCAGTGTACCGCTGTTATCCATATCCTGTTACTCATTGACGTGTAAACAAAAAAAATTATATCATAAATAAAAAATTCGCCTAACGACTGTTAAAATTTTAAAAAATATTGTATAATCAATTGTCAAAGAAAGGAGACTTTTATGTGGAAAAGTGATACTGATATAAATCAGGTAGTTGAATTACGTGTCAAACCTAATGTATATTTCGGTTTTGGCGCAATTAATAAGATAGAAGATATAGCGCAGGATTTGAAGAAAAAAGGCATTGATAAAGTTTTGGTTGTTTCGGGACGTAATGCATACAAAAGTTCAGGTGCCTGGGCTGTAATAGAAAAAGCTTTTAAGTCAAACTCAATAGAATATACAAATTATGCGGAAGTAACACCCAATCCTACGGCGGATGCGGTAGATGCAGCGGCGAAACAAGGTAAAGAATTTGGTGCTAAAGCAGTCATGGGAATAGGCGGAGGCTCCCCTATAGATGCGGCAAAATCAGCGGCTATTATACTTGCTAATGAAGGTGTAACCGCAAGAGATTTATATGAATTTAAATTTATTCCCGAAAAGGCAGTGCCGATTATTGCAATTAATCTGACTCACGGAACGGGAACTGAAACTAACAGATTTGCGGTTGTGACTATTCCGGAAACGCATTATAAACCAGCAATTGCTTATGATTGTATTTATCCTTCATATTCGATTGATGACCCTGCTTTAATGATGGGGTTATCTCCAGAACAAACCATATATGTTTCAATAGATGCGGTTAATCATTCAGTTGAAGCGGCAACAACTAAAGTTGCATCACCTTTATCAATTACGGCGGCAAAAGAGTGCATAGAGCTTGTTGCAAAGTATTTGCCTAAAATCAATGAAAATCCGAATGATAAAGAAGCAAGATATTTCTTATTATATGCTTCTGTTTTAGGCGGTGTAAGCTTTGATAACGGATTATTACATTTTACGCACGCTCTTGAACACCCGTTAAGTGGAGTAAAGCCAAAACTTTCTCACGGATTGGGGCTCGCAATGATATTACCTGCGGTAATTAAATATATCTACCCTGCAAAGGCCAAAACTATAGCAACATTATTTCATACTATTATTCCTGAATTAAAAGGAACTCCTGATGAAGCGGAATATGCCGCAAAGAAAGTTGAAGCATGGCTGCAAAGTGTCGGTATTACAAAAAAACTTTCCGATGAAGGTTTCAGTGAAAATGATATTGATACGCTTGTGGATTTAACTTTTGAAACTCCTTCTTTAGCAGGTTTGATTTCTATTGCACCGGTTGAAGGAACAAAAGAAGTCGTTAAAGCTATATTCACAGAGTCTTTGCATCCTTATAATAAGTAAACAGAAAACAAACAAAAATATGAAGGTCAAGCCCTTAACTGAAACAATTAAGCGGCTTGACTTTTTAGTAATCGTATTTGAAATTATTTTAATCTAATCTAGTGCCGTATTATGCCGCCGGTTTTCATTGTAACACTTTGGGCGAACCCTGTGAAAATTTGTTAGGATAAATTTAATTATTTACAGTTTTTTGCGGCAATAATTCCTGCGGATTAATTTTTTCGCAGGCGCTTTGTTCTCCGTTCAATGGCATGGTTTCATTTTTTACGGGATGAACCGATTCAAATGTTTCTTTTTCCTGTGAAAGTTTTAACTTCTCTGATTTTATTGCATCTTTTATTACGTCCGATAGCTCAAGCTCTGCGGCAATACATATATTTGCCGCTGAAATTACCATTATTATACAAGTTATAATCTTACCCATTTTCCCTCCGATTTTTATCAATTTTGGAGGAATTACAGACATTTTTACATACTCTTTTGTATAATTCCATAACGGCATTTTAGATTTAGGATTTTTTCAATCGAACAATTTATTTTACTTTCGTCTATTAGTCCTTTGTTAACTGATTTTTCAATATCAATAATTAAATCATATATATTTTTTGTTGTATCTCTAAAAATAAACATATTAACACCTGCATTAACAGCTCTAATACAAGCTTCCAATCTCGAAAATCCTTTTATGCCGTTCATTTCCATATCATCAGTTATAATAACTCCGTTAAAACCGATTTCTTTAATAAGCAAATCATTAATTATTTTTTTTGATACGGAAGCAGGCATGCCTCTTTCATCTAACGCAGGATACAATACATGCGCCGCCATAATTGCGGGAATGCCTGTTTTTACAGCTTCTTCAAAGGGTCTTATATGGTTTAATTTTAATTCTTCTTTTGTCAGGTCAATAACAGGCAAAGTCTTATGAGAATCGGCGCTTGCTGCTCCATGCCCGGGGAAATGTTTTCCTACCGTAATTATTCCATACTTTTCATATTCTTTTAATACTGTTTTTAAAGCATTTACGACATCTTCACAATTAGAAGAAAAAGCCCTGTCACCGATTATAGGATTATCTTTGTTTGTATTAACATCAAGTACGGGTGCAAAATTCATATTTATTCCATAGCTTTTTAATTCAAGCGCTATTTCTTTTGTTTGGTGCTGTAGAAAAGATAATCCCATTTCGTATGCATTTTTTGCGCTTAAATATTTCTTTTTACCGTGAATTTTCTCTGTTCGTTCTACCCGCCCGCCCTCCTGGTCGATACTGTAGAATAAAGGGATATAAGAGTAATTTCCTATATCTTTTATCAGAGATTTAAATTGGTTTTCACCTTCTATATTGTGAGAAAAAAATATAACCCCGCCAAGACCTTCTTTCAAGAGAGAAGTAAAAAATTTATTACGCTTAAAATTTTTCTCCGTAAATCCTGTTATAAACATTTGAGCTATTTTTTGATGTAATGTTAAATCATTTAAATTCATACTTATCTCTTAATTTTAAAAATACGAAATTCAGAGGGTTCAAGTTTTTCTAATTCTATTGTTTTTATTCCTTTTTCGGAATAATGTTCAATAAAATCTTTTTTATCAGGTTCATATATAAATTCACTATAAAGCTCGAAATCACCGGGAATTTCAATTTTTTTATTTTCAATCGGTTTATTTATTTTAATCGAATATTCCATTATTCCTTCTGAATTTTGTTTAAGAATTTTTTCATTTAAAGGAAGATAATTTGCGGTAATAACAAAGCATTCTTTAACTGTTTCTTTTGAAATCAGCCAGCTTATATATCCGTTTTTATTTTGAGATATTATTTGGGCTTCGCCGTCAATTGTAAGTTCGTTATTAACCGCCAAACGTCTTATTGCATCGAATTTATAATAAAAATCATCATCATTTTCCCGTATTAAAGAAACCTCTTCTTTAATAGTGGCTTCAATACCGTCTTTTGAGAATGATTCATCCCCGTCAACGTACATAACGGGTCTTTGCGCCAATTTACCGCCGGGAAGAAATTTAAATTTAAACCATTTAAACAAAGCTTCATCTTTATCCATAAGCCCTAAATATCTGTTTACGGTTCTAAACTCTCCGTCCTGATTATTGTAGGTTTTTAATATTGATAAAAGCGAGTTTTTAATAATTGTGCTGTTATATTCTTGTAATTCCCTGTTATTATTTATAACTTCGACAGGAGTCTTTTCATAATCCGTTTTGGTATCATTTCCCCACAACATGTCAAAATTCATATCCTGATGATATTCTTTAAAATAAGAGTTCCAAAGCCTGTATTCAGCCATAACGGCAAAATAAGGAACTTGTTTTTTCATAATTTCATTAATTTTCTTGAGTAAAAATCTTGGCGCTCTGTAGCTGATAGGTCTTAAATCTTTTTCACTCATCTCATCAACAACAAAATCGGTATGAGAAATTCTGTACCCGTCAAAATTGTATTCTTTTTGTAATTCCTGTAAGTAATTAAGATAAAAGTTTATAACGGGAAGATTATATTCACCGTTTTCAAGATAAACGAAGTAAAACGGAGTTTGGCAGTCTGATTCCGCAAATTCCGTAACATCATGCCCTTGTGCATTATAATGTTTAAACATTGGATAAGCGCCGCATTCAGCCATTTTATCAAAAACGGGAATACCGCTGGAACACCAAGCTCCGTCAGGCAGAGTCCACAAACCTTCTTCTATCAGGGCATTAATAAGTTCGCCTCTTTTTGTTATATCTTTATCATTATTTATTTTATCGGGTTTTACACCTTCAATTTTTGCAACAATTTTACGCACACGTTTTTGGAGTTTATTTTGTTCCTCCTTTTTTGTCATGAAATTTGAAAGCTCTTTTCTTTTTGTTTCCAATTCTTCCGTAAAACGGTTATAAATCGGCATAAATTCCGGCATTAAATCCGCAGAACCGCTTTTTAAAGTGGTTTTATATATATTTCTTACTATAGTTACATCATCTTCATCGTATTCTTGAGAAATTTTTATTGCCGCATAATTTAAAGCTTTTGATATTTCTTCGGTCAAAAATTTAACATCGACCCATCTTGCAATTTCAGGATGTGCAAGTACTGTTTTTGAGTACCTTCCGCTTTGCGGAAAAACATCATATATAACGGGATGTCCCGCTAATTGAGCAAGCGCAATGAATAATTTTATCTGTTCTTTTGCACTAAGCCCTTTTTCCTCCAACTGTTTATCCGAAAGTTTAGAACTTACCTCCTCCTGACTTGCGGATAAATATGCGTTTCCAAAATCACGTGGGTTAAAAGGCACAAGATAAATTGTTGTTGAAAGTATATTTTTATTGATATTTCCTACAGGAAGTATAACTATTTGTCTTAACCAATCGATAAATTCCGCAGGCGCAGAATTTACCGTTCCGTCGCCAAGCGCCGCCAAATTTATCAGCTTTATATCGTGCTGTTCTTTTTTTATCCAATCGGAATCATAAAACCCATGGCTCTTTACAGGGCTTGTATTATTGTTTTTGATTACTAAAGTATTTTCTTTAAAGCTCTCATTTATTTCAAGCTTTTTTTCAAGGCAGAAAATTACCTCGGCAGGAGTTAATTTTTCAATAGCTTTTGCTTGAGAATACGGCAAATAACCGTATTTTTCAATTAAATCAGATAACTCTTTTTTTCTCTCCAAAGGAATTGTATCTTTTTCGTATAAATCTTTGATTATTTTATACTGTTTGTTAAAAATTTCCGATTTATTAATCTCTTGTTTTTTTTGCAGAAATCCGAACATGACTCATACCTCTTCCAGCCTTGTAAAACCGCCTATTTAAACTATAATATTTTTTTTATTTAAACGCAATATACCAAATAAAATTTATTAATCCAAAGGTTTAGATTATTTTATAAACCGTTTGATTGATGTACATAAAAGGTAAAATCTATAAAATGATTTAAAAGGGTAGTAAACCGCCGAGGATTATATGAAAACGGGGAAAAGTATTATAAATAGAATTGTTTTATCCGCCATTGTATTTTTATTGGCATCTGTCAACGTTTTTGCCGCTGAAAGTTCTTTATCCGGCATTGACATAAAGCAGCCCGATGGACAAAAATATAAAGTTTTATTAAAATTAGATAAACAAGCCCGTATAAAAAAATTATTTGATAATGAAGGCAATTTAATGCTTATTTTAAACTCTACTCTTCCTTCTGACTCAATGGAAATAGTATATGATAACGCAAACGATTTAAATAACGTAACCGTCCAAAAAAAAGGAGCAGATAATACATTAATTCTTTTACAGGGAAAGAATATTGAAAATTCACAAATATATACAAAAGAATTATCCACAGGCATTACAAAAGAACTAAATACTAACGAGTCTTTTTTAAGCAGCCTTTTCATTGTCACGGATAAAAAAATACTTGCTTCCTCTGTTTTAGGCATGATTATTTTGTTTTTGCTTATGCTGGCTTCAAGACCCAAGGATAAAAGATATTCTTCTTATAAATCCGACAAAACCGTTAAATCTAAAAAACATACGGCTGTTAATACGCTCAGATACAAAAATTTAACACAATCAAAATACATTCCTTCTATTAATTGGAAGGAAAACAGAAATTTCAATTCAATTAACGCTTACTCTTCAATTCCTGATGATTTTTCCGTTAATAACAATATGTATGAAGAAGAAAATATCAGAAAAGCAGGTTAAATTTACATATATTGCATTAATTAAAATAAAATATTAATATTGTTATATACGAAAAAAATAAGTAATTAAATCATCATGCAGGTAATAAGAGCTTCTGAATTATTTGAAAATATTAAAAATATTGATAATGCCGAATTTGAAAAATCAAGTAATATCAATTTGGATTTTTCAAACATAGACAGTATTGATTTAAAGGCAATAAAAATATTATTAAGCCTTCAAAAAGTTGCGCTGTTAAATAATAAAACTCTTTCCATAAGCAATGTCAATCCGAATGTAAGCAAGGTTTTGGATGTTACAGGGCTGAATAAAACCTTTGCGAATGTTGCAACAAACCCTATTCAAAGGAAGCTTAAATAATATGGATTATCAATTTTTTATTGTTGCCACACCAATAGGCAACTTAGAGGATATTTCATTAAGAGCGCTTCAAATACTAAAACAAGCTGATTATATTGCATGCGAAGATACACGAATTACCAAAATACTTTCAAACAAATATGACATAAATGCCAAATTATTTGATTGTCATAAATTTAACGAAAAAGAAAGAAGCGCAAAAATAATCTCACTAATAAAAGAAGGAAATAAAATTGCGCTTGTATCAGATGCGGGAACTCCTCTTATATCAGACCCCGGCGGTGTTTTATTAAAAGAATTATATGCAAACGATATTAAAATCACATCCGTTCCGGGGGCATGCGCTGTCAGCACTTTTTTAAGCCTGATACCAAGAAGCACTGAGGAATTTGCATTTATCGGCTTTATCCCAAGAAACAAAAAACAGCAGATTGAAATTCTTAACAAATATAAATATACAAACTGTGTTTTTTATGACTCTCCCAAACGTCTGCTTCAAACACTTAAAAATATTGAAGAAGAATATGGTTCTGATACAAAAATTGCAATAGGCAGAGAGCTTACAAAAGTTTTTGAAGAGGTAAAAATAAATTGTGTCAGCGAAATTATTTCATATTATGAGAATAATCCTCTCAAAGGTGAAATTGCCGCTATGATTTTCGCAAAAGACAACCTTAATATTTCTGATGATGAAATAATTCAAAAAATAGAAAAATTAAAGGAAGAAGGATTTTCCCCAAAAGATATATCTAAAATAATTTCAAAACTTTTTAATGAAAATAAAAATAAAATATATAAATTATCCCTTCAATAAACCTTATATAGCAAATTTTATATTTTCATGTTTTTTAAATAATAAAATTTATTATTTGGTAAGTACATGAATATAAACAGAATAAACAGCAGTCAAAATTTCGGAAGAGCCTTTACAAGCAAAGAAAAAAAGGATTATTCGCATTTAATAAAAGATTCTCAAAAGGAATTGGAGTTAAGTGATACTACGGCTATTATTTTTGATTTTAATGTTCCTTCCGAAAAAGGCTATAATACGGGGATAGGCACTACATTTTCGGACGCAATGAAAAATTTTACAAAGTTTCTTAAATCAATGACGGGTATTACATCTGTTCAATTACAGCCGCAAGGAAAAATAACCGATTCTAATACTTCGCCATACTCAGGAACCGCATTTGCTTACGGTGAACAGATTATAGACTTAAAAAAACTTGCTTCCCCTAAATACGGCGCCTTATTATCTTTAAAAGATATTAAAGCTGCAGATGAAAATTATCCTGATAATAAAAATGAAAGAGAATATAAAACAAATTATAATTATGTTATAGGTAAAAATAAAGGCATTCAAGAGGGTTTACTTAAAACCGCATATAATAATTTTAAAGAAAAATCAAATACCGATAATCAAATCATACAAGACCTTAATGAAGAATTTATAAACTTTCAACGGCAAAATTCCTATTGGTTAGAGAAAGATTCAATATTTGAAGCATTAAAAACTCATTATAACAATGATGATTACACTTCCTGGAATGAACCCGATAAAAACTTGTACAGTAAAAATTGCCCGAAAGATATAAGAGAACAACGCATAGCTGAAATACAACAACAATACGGAGAAATTATTGAGTTTGAAAAATTTAAGCAATTTATTGCCGATAAACAGCAAAAAGAAAGCCGTGAATTTCTAAATTCAGAAAATATAAAACTATACGGAGATTGTTTAATAGGTTTTTATAAAAGTGAAATATGGGCAAATATTGATTGTTTCAGGGACAATCTGTATTATGGAGGTCCTGACCCTAATTGTCCAGAAACCAATAACATACAGCCCTGGGGGCTTAATGCACTGGATTATACAAAATTAGGAGAATGCCTTGAGGACGGTGACTTATCAAAATTAGGGGAAACGGGGAAGCTTCTCTATGACAAATATACAACCTTCTTTAAAAGATACGACGGCATAAGAATGGATGCGGCATGGCAATTCATTACTCCTTTTGTATATCAAACAACAGGCGGAAATTATGAAGAATTTAAACTTCCTGATATCAATTTTACTATTTTAAATATAATGAAAGCTGCCGCAAAAAATACATTAGGCGCTAAATTTGATGAAAATAATCCTGATAATATAATGCTTGAACTTGTGGGAATTTCCGCAGATAAAAGCAGAGCAGCCACTTTAAATACATATCCTCATCTTTATTCCACCGCTTATGCGGAATACGACGAGACTCCTTATAAATTTTTGGAAAAAGGTTATAAAAACGGGAAATTCTATACGGGAACAGGAAATCATGACAATGATTCTCTTATAAATATGGCAAAAGATAAAGAAAAAAGAAGCCTCCATTTAAACGGTATTAAACGTGATTATAATTTGAATACAGCTGATTTAAGCTATAATTTGCCGGAATATCAACATCAGAGTGAGGAAGAAAAAATACAGGAGGATTTCAGAACCGCAAAATTGGCTGAAATTTATACAAGTTCAAAACAATTTTTTACGCTTCCGGATGCATTCGGCATGTCAGAACGCATAAATATTTCGGGGAAAACAGACAAAAATAACTGGACTGTAAGAATTCCCTCCGATTATGAAAAGTTTTATTATTCTCAATTATCCAAAGGTTTTGGGCTGAATATTCCTAAAGTATATGCAAATGCAATGAGAATGAAACAATGTAATAATGAAAAGCTTATTCAAAAATGTAATGAAGCCGCCGAAATATTAAGAAGCGAAGGGCCTCTTACCACTCAGGAAGCCGATATTTTAGAGAAAGAAAACCGTCTTAAAAATAAATTTGAGTATTTGTCTTAAAAATTCGAGTATGTTAACATTGTCTTTGTAATTAAGGAGCAATTCAATGTTAAAAAACTTTATTGAAAAAAATAATTATTATTGGTTTTTTCTGATATTAACAGCATTATTATGTTTTGGTTTTGCGTTAACAAATTCTTCTATGGGAATAGATGATGAATTAGTTGAAGGCTATAAAAATCTTACGGGCATACTTTATACTAACAGATTGGGCAGAATTATAACCGCTCACGTTCTCCAAACTTGGGAGTATCTTCCTTTTTGGCGTGATTTTCTTGCTGTGACATTAAGTATAATCGGTATAACAATGCACGCTGATAACTTTAGCAGGTTTTTACCCGAAATTATGGACAAAAAAGCGGCAACTATTTTTGCTTGTATTGCTTTTTCTTTTCCTTATATAGCTTTTAACTCAATTTTTATTGTTACCTGTTTGGAACAAGGTTTAATTTTGGTTTTAAGTGCAATTGCCGTTTTATTTTTTAATAAATATTTCTTTGAAGAAAAATCCGAAAAATATATTTTTTATACC
>JAJQHF010000081.1 GCA_021199975.1 Candidatus Gastranaerophilales bacterium | reverse complement strand
CCCAAAACTTTAAAAGGAACGTTGCCTACCCTGAGAATTTTATTAACCGGAGATACGTCACCAAATACTTCCGTTGCAACAGTTGAGCCTATTAATGCAACTTTAGCACTGTTTTTAACATCCTCCATTGTAAAAGAACGTCCTAATTCAACCTCATAATTTTTTATATATAAATACTGCGGAGTTGTACCATATACAGTAGTAGACCAGTTCTGATTGCCGTACATAACTTGCTTGCTTTCGCTTGAAACGGGTGCTACCGCATCAACACCGTCAATATTTTTTTGAATTGCAATGGCATCTTTAGTTGTTAAAGAAGGTCTTGAACCTAAGCCCTGGCTTACACCGCTTGTTTTTACGGAGGCAGAACGTATGGTGAGCATATTTGAACCCATTGATTCCATATTTTCCTGAACCTTTTTGCTTGCGCCCTGACCGATTGCAAGCATTATAATAACGGCGCTGACACCTATAATAATACCCAAACTTGTTAAAGCTGAACGTAATTTATTTACTTTTAGCGAATTTACCGCTATTTTTAATGTTGATTTGTAATCTATCATAATTATGTCTGCCTTGTTCTTGTTTTCATCCATTCGGATTTCGGCTCATCGGCCACAATTTTACCGTCTTTAAAACGCACTATTCTTTTTGTATATTCCGCAATGTCAGGTTCATGCGTTACAAGAACAATGGTTTTTCCTGTTTGGTTATTAAGATTTACAAAAAATTCCATAACTTCAATACTTGTTTTTGTATCCAAATTACCTGTAGGTTCATCAGCAAGAATTAAGGGAGCATCATTTACTATTGCACGGGCAATTGCAACTCTCTGCTGCTGACCGCCTGACATTTGATTGGGCATGTGATCTTCCCTATTTTCAAGACCTACAATTTTTAATGCTCTTCTTGCTCTTTCGTGGCGTTCTTCTTCGGGAATTCCTTTATATATCATCGGAAGTTCAACATTATCTAATGCCGAAGTTCTGGAAATAAGATTAAATCCTTGAAATACAAAACCTAATTTAACATTTCTTATATCTGAAAGTTCATCAGAAGATAAAGAAAATACATCAACCCCGTCAAGGTGATAACTTCCCGAATTTGGTTTATCAAGAGTTCCAAGCATATTCATGCACGTTGATTTACCCGAGCCTGATGTTCCCATTATTGCAACAAACTCGCCTTCTTCAATGGATAAAGAAACATCATCAAGCGCATTAAAGCTTTCTTCTCCTGTTTGATACGTTTTTATGGCATGTTTTACATCAATTAATGTCATTTTACACCTTTATAATCTTGGCACCATTTGGCGGCTGCTTTTCTTCGCCGCTTTGCTGTCTGATGTACCTATATACACTAAATCGCCTTCTTTTAGTTCATCAGATATAATATGTGTATAAGAATCATCATTTGAACCTACTTCAACATTAATTCTATAGGGTTTGCCTTTTTTATCAATCCAAACCCCTCTTTGTTCATATCTTTGTTTGTTATCGGCAATAGTGAATTTTAATGCACTGCTTGGAACTGTCAATACATTCTCCTGTTTATCCGTAATTATCGAAACATTTGCAGTCATACCGGGAAGCAAAAGCCCTTCTTCATTTTCAACTTCAATAATAACGGTATAAGTAACAACATTAGATTCTGTTGTAGGAGATAATCTTACCTGACTTACTTTACCTGTAAAAACTCTGTCGGGATAACCGTCAAGAGTATAATCCACATCCTGACCTACCGTAACTTTTCCGATATCAGCCTCGGAAACACTTGTTTCTATCTGCATCATAGTTAAATCTTCAGCAACCGTAAATAATGTAGGTGTTTGATAGCTTGCCGCAACTGTCTGCCCTTCTTCAACTTCTTTAGAAATTACTATTCCGTTGACGGGAGAAGTTATTCTTGTATATCTCATATTTGCCGCCGCAGTGTCATAATTTGCCTGAGCTTGCATAATTGTTGCTTTTGAAGCTGCCACTTTTGCAATATCTGTTTTATAAGCCGATTCTGCCGAATCTAAATCATCTTTTGATACTAAATTTCTTGCATATAAGTTTTTATATCTTTTATAAGTTTTTGTATCGTAATCTAAAACAGCCTGATTTTGTGCTAAAGTTGCTTTTGCATTATCAATATTTGCTATAGCCTGCTGCAATTGTGCTTCAAATAATGAAGTATCTATCTGGGCTAAAAGCTGTCCTTTTGTAACTTCCGAATTATAATCAACATAAATTTCGCTAATCATTCCGGATACCTGAGAACCGACATCAACCGTGTTAACAGGCTCTATTGTTCCTGTTGCTTCTACAATTTGTGTTATTGTTCTTAATTTAGCCGCTTCCGAAACATACTTTACTTTATTGCTTTTTTTCATAAAAATAAAAGGTAAAGCTATTATTAATATTATTAATATGCCGATTATAATTTTTTTCTTCATTATCTTTCTCCCATTGCCGCTTGAAGGTCAGCTAATGCAACATTATAGTTATAAATATTTTCCACATAATCTCTTTGCGCATTATTATAATTTTCTTTTGCATCCTGCAATTCTATAAAGTTACCTAACCCTACTTCATATCTTGCGTCTGCAAGTTCATAATTTTCCAAAGTCTGCCTTACTTTTGTTTTCATTATCGGAATATTTTTTTCCAGTTTAACCATATTTATATAAGCATTTTGAACTTCAAAATATATATTTTTCTTTGTCAATTCAACATTCTTTTTAGCAACTTCAAGTTCTGCTTTGCTTTCTTTTATTTTATATCTTGTTTCCATAATATTAAGATTACTGGTTGACAGATATGCGCCTAAATTTATACCGTTACTGGAATAGTAAGTGTTATTCCCCCAATTATAACCGACTTGCCCCGTTAAATCGGGAAAATATTCTTTTTTAGTATATTTTAATGCCTCTTTAACCGCTTTTTCCGTAGCTGTCATAG
>JAJQHF010000068.1 GCA_021199975.1 Candidatus Gastranaerophilales bacterium | reverse complement strand
CTCGGATATGTGTATAAGAGACATATACAATAGAAGTTTTAAAAGAATATAATGATAGCAGAATAAAAATAATTAATAATAAAAAAAACTGCGGATGTACTTTTAATTATCATAATGCCAATAATCTTGCCAAAGGTAAATATATAGCTCATATTGATGATGATGATATATCTTTTCAAAATCGTTTAGAAAAGCAATTATCATTTATGGAAAACAATGATGACATTGCTTTATCAGGCACATATATTCAAACTTTTGGGGAAAATGTAAGACCCTCGTGGGTTTTCTATACTACATCTGAAAAACTTGATTTTATGATGAATTTTTATAATCCTATTTGTCATTCATCTGTTATTTATAGAAAAAATTTTGTTGATAAAAATGCAATTAATTATGATATTGCAAAAAAATGTGCGCAAGATTATGATTTTTATAAGCAAATACTCTTAAGAGGCGGAAAACTTGCTAATATTCCCGAGATTCTTGTAAAATACAGAATGCACTTAAACCGATTAACAGATATAAAAGAAACTCAAGAAATTCAAATAAATAATGCAGCAAAGATAAAAAAAGAATTGCTAAGCCGATTTTTTAACGAAAAAATAATAACAGAGATTTCAGCTTTAACATTAGGATTTCCATTTAATGATTATAGTAAAGACAATGTAATTGCTGCAATAAATAAAACAGCAGTTGAATATATTAGGATAAACAAAGGATTTGAACAAATTTCAAATGAAATAAAAAATGATATAATTTCTAATTTATATAAATTTTAATACTTTACAATTGAGAAATTTTTTATTAATATAAAATAAACAGCGATGGAGGAGTGCCGGAGCGGTTGATCGGAGCGGTCTTGAAAACCGTCGTACGTGCGAGCGTACCGTGGGTTCGAATCCCACCTCCTCCTCCATTTTAAAAGAGCCTGAAAAGGCTCTTTATTGTTGAGTTTTAACTATTTTGTATTTTGTAATTTAACCCTGTTTTTGACACAAAAGGGACTAAAAATGGACTGTGTGGATTTTCGGTAGAGTGAGTATAACTTAACAGGACAATTTGGATGGTTGTATATAGGGAAAAGTGCCAAGTTATTAGGAGTTTGAGGCTAATTTATAGTGTTGAGATTGGTGGTCTTTTCTTGCACTTTTGTCCTTGATTTTGCACTAAATTGCACTGATATTCTGTCATTCTAAATTTATTTTGGCATATATTCTGCTTGGTGTTTAAGTTTCAGACCTAATACTTTTAGTGCAATATTTGTCCGTTTTGAATTGTCTTTTAATTTGATATGTGTCGAAATGCCTCTGAGATTGAGACAAGACACTTGATTTATTTCAAATGATGAGTGATGAATGTGTGTGAGGTATTTTTATATGATAAACTTCACACCAAAAAAATCAAAACAAATAGCATTTGCAAGATTAGATCTAATTCATCAATGGCAAGAGTTTAGAAAGAAATCAACAAACAAACTCCCAGCAGATTATGATTTTGTAAAGTTGCATAACTCTTTAAATTCTAATCTTTTTGAAATTTTAGGAAAAATATCAAGAGGAAGTTTGCATAGATGGAGTTTAATGTTAAATGGAACCGAAGATTATACAAAACTTCTTCCTCAATATAAATATTCAAGTGTTGATGAATATAGAACTGTTCTTACCAACGAAGAAATTAAAATATTTATGAGTTTATTACTTCATCCAAACAGAATTTCACTTGGCAAAGCTATTGCACTTACAAAGTACAAATTAAAAGAGCAAGGTCAAAGTTTTATTTCTGCCGATATTACATTTTGATTGAAAATGACCCACAAAATATTTGGATAGAAAAAGATTTGAGGCAGAACAAGAACAAGAAAATTTCAGCAACGAACTTCTTTATTTTGCAAGAAAACTTATGCAAAAGATTTCTGCTGATATTGATAACAATAATAGAACCCCCACAATCTGAAATTTATTCGCTTATGAATATTTTGAAAAATATTCCGCGGGTTAAACAATATGAAAACTCAAAATCCAAATTAAAACCGCAAAATCCTACCGGACAATTAACTCCTGAAATGATTGAACAGATTGAAAAAGATGTATTAGGAATAGAATAGATAATATATCTGCAATCAAGTTATACATTAAATTCTATATTTAATTTCTTTTTCCTATCTTGCCAATCTGGCATATGGACACTAATAAAATTATAAAAAGTTTTATTATGAAATGGATATAAGAAATGGGTAATTTCGTGTAAAATTACATATTCAATGCAATATATGGGAGCCATATATAAATACTCATTTATAGTTATGGTATTATTTTCAGGATTGCTTGTCCCCCAGCATTGTTTCATTTTTCTTATATTTATATTTGGCTTAATTTTTCCATGTTTTCTTATTATTGGATAATATTTATCCAATATATTTTGATACAGTTTTTTCATTTCTATTCTTGAAAATTCTTCATACTTCTTTTCAAGATTGCAACTAGAGTTTTTTATATAAAAAATGATTTCCTTATCATTTAATTCTATATTATTTTGTTTCGCATTTTTAATATTTACTACATAAGAATGACCAAGTATTTTTACGCAGCCGCCTTGTTTTAAAATATTCTTATTTTGAATCGATTGCAATTTTACTTGTTTGATACCATGTTTAAATATCCAATTTTCTTTTTCTCGCAAAAATTTTGAAATATCTTCATCAGAACAATCAATTGGTACAGAACAATTAATATTATTATCCGGAAGAATTCTAATATTGTAGTTTTTTACTTTTTTACGTTCTATATTAATTAAAAATCCTTGCTTTTCTTTTAATAAATAATAAGTTTTCATTAGAATATACTCTTTGCTGTCATTAATATATCTTCTTCAATTTTATCTAATTTATCCATTGGCAAATTTATACCATTATCATCAAGAAAATCAAATATATTATCCTCGATTTCTTGTTTAATATTGTTTATTAAAACTGTATTATATTGCCAACCTGGTTTTTGCGAATTTCTAAATGTATTTTTTATTGATATTGCTAATTTACCAAGTTGGTTATCAATTTCATCATTTTCGTTGATTTTTATAATCTGTTCTAGTTCTAATTTAAGATTTCCATAGAAGCCTTTTGATTCATCATCATCTGAAATTATTGTTGGATATTTATTTCCAACAAAGCCTTTCTCATAATCTTTCTCTAAATTTTGCATTTGTGCTAAATAAGCTTCTTCGTTTCTTGATCTATTATATTCTGCAATAGTTTGATCAAGCCTTTGTCTAAATGTCATATACAAAATAGGGTCTTTTTCTCTATTTTCTGATAAACTTGTGGAGATATTGTTAACCATAGCTTCTGCTTTAGCTCTTTTGGATGGGAGTTTATCAAGTTCTTTTTCCATTGTTTCTTTGTCTGATAAATACAATGGATTTATAACTATTTCATCAGCTTCAGCTGAAACAAATTGATTTAACAAATTCTTAATAGATGATTCATAGACCGAAAAATCAACAGTTTCACCAAATCTTAGTTTTATTCCGCTTCTAAGTTTTTGTAAATATACATAATCTTTTTGTAATTTTTGGATTTCATCAATACCAATTCCTTTATATACATTGTAGTTACTAATAGCTGTATCCATTGAATTCGAGAAATTAAGTAATTTTTCGTAGAAATCTTTTCTTGTTTCTTCGTCTTTGAATAGCAATTGTATCTCTTCTGTATCATCTGTATTATGACCCTCAAAAAATTTCATTACTTCGCTATGGTTTAAATACAATTCTTTTTTAATGTCTTCTAGACCATAGATTGTTTTTTGAATATCATCTTGATCATATTCGTTCATTCCTGATTCTTTATCGGTATATAAATCCATAGCAGATGTCAGGTTTTCGAATATACCATAGAAATCAACTATTCTACCATTCTTTTTGCCGGGGAATACACGATTTACACGGGCAATAGCTTGTAATAAATTATGTGTTTTCATAGATTTATCTATGTATAAAACTTGTGCGACCGGAGCATCAAAACCGGTGAGTAATTTATCTTTTACTATTAATATGTCAATGTCTTCTCCGTCTGTAAAACTATTTTTTGCCCAATCTTCGTATGCTTCATAATTTTGACCATACAATGGTTCTATTTCAGTTTTAAAGAAATTTGCTATTTTATTTTTGTCATTATTGTCAGGCTCTTCTCCTTCTGCTTTTGCTTCTGGAGATATAACAACTGAGGACTTCATCCCAAGATTTTTTAAAAGTTTGTGTAGTTCTATTGCACTTACTCTTGATGATTCAACAATCATAGCTTTAAAACCATTTGGCTTAATGTAACGTTCATAGTGCTGCTTTATTGCATACGCAAGACAAGTTAGTCTTGGCATAGTTGGAGCAATACTTGCAAAGCGGCTATACTTTCTTTTTAAGTCTTCTTGCTGCATTTCTGTTAAACCAATTAAACTTTGTTCTAAATATTGATTGATTGCATCACCGGTAGTTTTTTGCGGAATTTTACGTCCTTCATAAACAAGCGGAACAATAACTTTATCTTCTTCAGCCTTATTAATAGGATAACTATCGATTAATGGTCCAATACGTTTATATGTATTTTGTTTTTCTGTTTTCAACAATGGCGTTCCTGTAAATCCAATTTTAACAGCATCCGGTAAAACATCTGTCATAAAGTTATGAAAATTACCGCTTTGAGTTCTATGACATTCGTCAATTAAGATAAAAATATTTTTATCATTCAGTTTTGTTTTTTGTTTTGCTGCCTTTTCAAATTTATGGATAACAGTTGTTATAAGTGTTTCTCCTTCATCTTTTAATAAATCTATTAAACCTTTTCCTGTTTTTGCTCTTGCAGGACTCATTTGCGTGTTTGAAAAATTATCTCTTAACTGCTTATCCAGGTTTATTCTATCATTAACAAGTACAAAACGAGGATTTTTAATATCTGAATTTTCTTCTTGAGAAACTGCAATAATTTTTTTTACAAGCATAACCATGGTTAATGATTTACCACTACCTTGAGTATGCCAAATTACACCATTTCTCGTGCCTTTGTCATCGTTTAAGGTAATACGTTCGATAGCTTTTTGAATTCCAAAAAATTGTTGATAACGTGCTACTTTTTTTACATTGTTATCATATAGGGTAAAGTATTGTATTATTTCAAATAATCTTTCCGGAGACAACATCGCAATAATACTTTTATCCTGTTCTGTAGGAACTCTGCCTTGAATATATTCGTCTAATTGTTTATTTATCCATTCGGTATTTTTTTCTTTCCAAGGAACAAAATATTCAAACTTTGTACCACAGGTGCCATATTTAAAACTATGCGGGTTCATTGCAATTACAAGTTGAACAAATTTAAATAAATGAGGAATTTCATCAACTTTCCAGTTTTTTATATTTTGTTTAATTCCTTCATCAATACTAACTGCAGATTTTTTACATTCTATTACTACCAATGGAATACCATTTATAGTCAAAACAATATCAGGACGTCTTTTTGTGCGATCCATTTTTTGTACGGAAAATTCTTCTGTAACTCTTAAAATGTTATTTTCAGGATGTTTCCAATCTATGAATTTCAAATCAAATGAAGACTTACCGCCGTCATACAAATCTTCTTCGTAACTTTTTCCATAAGTTAAAAGATCATAAATTTCTTTCGATGTTTTCATTAAACCTGACTGAAGCGGAACATCAATATCAGAAATGGCACGTGCAATATTGCCGGATGAAAACTGAAACTTTTCTCCTTTATAGTCAAATTTTTGATTTTTTAAAAAATTCATTAAGTCATCTTTTAAAATAACATTATATAAACCACCACGCTGTTTTTCTGCTTCGGTCGGAGATATATAAATCCATCCCAGCTTCTCAAGCAATTTAATTGCAGGTTCTTGGCTTTCAGGTCTTTCGTTATGTTGAAAATGATTTAATGTCATATTTACATCCTTGTTTTACAAATTTGTTTCTACAAATGGTAATATTTTCCATTGATTATATATAGAGAAATTTAATTCTCTTTCGATATTGTAGTTGTCATCACATATCATTAAAGAATCTATTGCCGGAGCATAATTTGCTTTCATTATTTGCATAAAAATATTTTGTTTTTTTACATTTTGATATGCGATTATTAAACTCCTGTCTTTTTTAGCAAAATAAACATCCGTTTTCATTCTACACCTCATTAACCCTTACAATTCCGGTTAAAAGCAATTGTGATAAAGATTTTTTGAGTTGTTTATATTGTTCAAGTTCTTGTTCTAGAAGTTTGATTTCTTTATCTGCTCGAGAAAGAATTCTTTCAATTCTTTGTTGTGTTTTACAATCTGGATAAGGTATTAAAGTATTTTTAATATCATTAGAATTTATTGATTCAAAAGTACTGCCTTGAATCAATTTATTCCATTTATTTTCAATATGTAAAAGATATTGATAGACATAATTAGAATTTTGAAAAGGTCGAATAGCACAAACTCCTCTTCCGATGCATGCATTATGCACTGATTTTGAAATAGCTCCAACAGGTGCCCGCACACTCATTATAATATCATTAATTAAACATTTTTTTGTAATTTCTGTTGTATATAATTTTGGACACGTTTGCCTTAACTTACAATCTGCATTTCCTTGTATTAATGGTATACCACGCTGAATAGAATTATATTTTTTTGAGTTAGGAGATTGGCCCATAATTATTAGTGCAATATCTGAAAGTTTTTTGTAATTAGTTATTTTATCAAATAAATTCTGCATTAAATACCTTTTTTGTTTTTGTTTTTCATCTATGAGTTTTTGTTTCAGTTCAATAACTTTATCACAACAGTCCAAAATCTCTGCAATTTTTTCTTGCTCTCGCTTTGATGTATATGGAACATAGAGTTTATTATAAAAGTCATTTTGATTTAGTACTCTATTTCTACCTGCTCCTCCAGGAGACATTTCTCCAAGCATTTTTTTTATTTTGGGAAATTTTATAATATTTTCATAGAATGTAACATTGGCATTGTTATTAAATTCATATGTTGGGAAACGATGCGATACCAATAGTCCATCATCTTCTTTTTTTACAATTGCAATAGCATGTTCCCAAGCAAAAGTAATATTAACAATTAAATCATTCTCTTTTACTTCAAAAAGTTCTTCCATTGCAACTTCTTTAGGATTTTCTACAAAAGAATGAAAAGTACCTTTGGCATGACTTCTAACGCTTAATCTATAATATGGTTCATTTGGCTTTTCTTTTGGTCTTTTTATCTGCTCTAGAATATATTTAATTGGCTTGATTTGCCAATCATTTGGGACAATATAACCATGCTCTTTTTTATATCCTTCAGGAACTTCACCTTTATTGATCAAATCTATTCTATTTTTAATTTCTTGCTTTTTATTTATTAATTTAGTCATTTTCTATGTATGCATCCTTGTTATTAATTTCAACAACATATAATTTTAGTTTTTGTTGCTTTCGTTGAATTTATTCTATAGCCGACAGAAATAATAGCATCTAAATTATAATGTTTGATTTCCCTGCTAACGTTTCTGTTTCCTTCTTTTTGAACTACCGAGAAAATTTCGGTAGTTCGATTTTCCTCCAATTCTCCGGATTTATAAATGTTTTTCAAATGTACACCAACATTATCAGTAGAACATTCAAATAATTGTGCAATGAGTCTTTGAGTCAACCAAATTGTTTCATTTTCTAAGTCAAGTTGTATATCAAGCTTGCCATTTGGCGTTTCATATATTATTAGTTCTTTTTTATCTTCGTCCATTTATACTCCCAATCCTAATTCTTCTAAATATTTATTTAGTTGTGTTTCAACTTCGGCAAGTTCAGTTTTAATATTTTTTATATTATTTCTAACTTCGTCAATATCAATAATTTCTTCCTCCTCAAAAGTATCAACATATCGAGGAATATTTAAATTAAACTCATTTTCTTTTATTTCATTAAATGCAGCGAGATAAGAGAATTTTTCAACGGTTTCTCTGTTATTATAAATATCAAGAATATCTTGAATATTTTTATCTGTTAACTTGTTCTGAGTCTTATCTTTGATATATCTGCCTTCGCCTGATGCATCTATAAATAAGACATTTTTATCTGTACGATTCTTTTTAATAACTAATAAGCAAGCAGGAATGGATGTTCCAAAGAATAGGTTTTCAGGAAGACCAATAACTGCATCAAGTAAGTTTTCTTCAATAACCCTTTTTCTTATGATGCCTTCTGATGCACCTCTAAATAACACACCATGAGGAACTACAGCAACCATTCTTCCATCAGGTTGCAAACTATTTATCATGTGCAATAAAAATGCCCAGTCGCCTTTACTTGAAGGAGGCACCCCCCAGTCAAATCTGTTATATGGATCAAGTTTTGCTTCCATTTTAAATTTCTTATCTTTATTTTTACTATTGCCATCGTTTTCTCCGCCAGGGTTAAACCCTTCGGCCCATTTGTCTTGAGAGAATGGCATATTTGCAACAACTACATTAAACTTCATCAAATTCCCATCGCTATCCAGGTGTGCAGGATTTGCCAATGTATCACCCCAAGCAAGTTTTGCATCCATAATGTCGTGAATAAACATATTCATTTTGCCCATTGACCAAGAAGATCCGTTCATTTCTTGTCCATAGATAGCAACTTGCTTAACTCCGGCATATTTTGCAGCTCTGATTAACAAAGAACTTGAACCAGATGTCGGGTCGTAAATACTGTCTCCTGATTTTGGTTTTGCAATTTGCGCCATCAACTCTGATACCATCATCGGAGTAAAGAATGAGCCTGCCTTTTTGCCTGCTTGACTAGCAAATTCACCAATCATATATTCAAAAGCATCACCAAGAACATCTGAAGCAACTTGGTTTTCTTTTACTTCAATCATAGAGGGTCTTAAATTTAGTGGTTTAAAGTCTTCCAGCAGATTTCTTAATGTTGTTGCTTTTTGCTTTGAGTTACCTAAATTAGCTTCACTATTAAAATCAACACTTCTAAAAACTCCTTGTAATTGAAAATTATTATTTTCTATCGCACGAAGAGCCGCATTAATTTTTTGTCCTATTTCAGAGTCATATCTGTTATCATAAAGGTAATCAAATGTCTGTTCTTCTTGAAGAACGAAAGGCAATCTTGATTTCGCTCTTTCAAGCCTTGTTTCATCGTTATATTTGTCTTTTAAATCACTTATATTTTCTGTATATGTGTCGCTTAAATATTTAACAAACAACATAGACAAAACGTAGTCTTTATAGTTTGCAGCATCAATTATGCCTCTAAAAGTATTTGCACCACGCCATAAAGCTGCTTCAATATCAGATCTTGTAGTTTTCATTATAAATCTCCTGTGATTAATTTTTCTTGTAATATTTCATTTTGAATTTTTTGTTGTTCTAATAGTTTTGATAATAAATCCTCTTTCTGTTTCATAAGTTTTGCAATTTCAATTAGTTTATTCTGCATTTGTAATGTTGGAATGCAAATTTCAACATTTTCTATTGAACTTGTTTTTATCGATCTCAGTTGAAAACCTTCCTCAAGTTTTTCAACTTGATTTGTAAAACTTTTATTCTGCATAACCAGTTGCAAGTACTCTGGCAAAATATCATTCTGAGCATTGTCTTTTAGTCTGAGTATACCGAACTGAGAAGGAACAACAATATTTTCTTGCAAATCGTTTATTAGACATGTTTTTAATGGTGAGAACAACCTAATAAGTATATCATTTTTAACGGTTAAATATCTATCTGTTAACTTATCTTTACTGATAAAATCATCACATTGATCTTCATTTAAATTTCCATGGTCATCAATAGAACGAAGTGTAACTGCTTTATATTTAAAAGTTTCGCTACCAGATACTTTTTCAATTAAATTTTGTTTAATCAATTCAAGTTGTTTTGCACCGGCACGCGATAAGACAAGTCCCATTTGAATATTTGCAATATCTTTAAGTTTTACTTTTTTCATAATTAAATATTTCTTTTTATTATGGGAAGAGGGGCTAGCCCTTTTCCCATAATAATTCTAATTAGCTCGTATGAGCTTCATTGCAACAAAAATAGCAACCGTCAGCTTTTGCATAGAATTTTCTTGCGTACGCAACAGCTTGTTTTCCATTTTCGAACATCCCAAGATACTTCACATCTTGTGCTATCTTTAGATAAGTACAATGTTCTTCATGGACTTCATGATCGCCGTTCTGTTGAGCAGAGTTGTTCACATAATATTTATGTAACATTTTACTCTCCTAAGGGTTACTAACCTAAACTCTGCACTTGATTTTTAGTTTTTAATAGCTTAAAATGTAGTTGTCGGACTAATATTAAACTATTAGTGCAAAGAATTCCTATTGAACAAACCCTTTATTATGTTCATAGGAATTTTTGTTCTACATGTATATTTGCATAAAAAATTATAAATGTCAAGAGTTCGCTTTGCATATTTTTGTCCTACATTAATATTTGCAATAAAAATACGCAACTATGAACTTAGTTTTACTAGTGCCAAAATGCTTTCTTCAAAGGGATTTTCAAGATTTATGTCCTCTAATATTTTTATTTAAAATTTGCATTTATAAAACTTAACAAAGCTAAATTGATACAAAAATTTTATGAAGGCTCAACGTACTCATCTCTAGCTCATAGTTAATTACATCTTGTTTTGTAAGCTAAATTGCATTAACCCTGTTTTTGACACAAAAGGGACTGTGTGGATTTTCGGTAGAGTGAGCAGTGAAACTGCGAAACTCGAAAGTGCAAATAGTCCGGTTGAGCGGAGATTTTGCGATAGCAAAATTTAAGCGCAAAGAAGGACTATGCGTACCCGAACAATCCAATTTGATAAACAGTTGATTTTATTGAGTTTTCGCCAATTTAATTTTTTAACATTGTTTTTATATTATTTTTTTTGATTTTTATACCCTGTTTTTGCCGAAAAACCTGTAAATGCCTTACTTAGCATAGCTTTTAAGAGGAGTAATATTTGCAAATGCCGTAAATGCTAAATCTTAGTTTTTTTGTTTATAGACTTATAAATACGGTATATCGACCTCATCGCCCTGAATAGCGTTCAATAATTCTTCTTTTAACTTTTTAGTGTCATCATGTTGGCTAAAATCAAAAAGTTTGGCAGGTTCAATTTTGAGGGCTAAGATGATTTTTGATAATGTTTTTGCTGTTACAAAATTATCTCCGCATTCAATTTTACTTACATTACGTACACCCAAACCAATCATCTCGGCAAGTTTTTCAGCTTTAGCCATTACGGTGCGTACAATTTCTTCATCCACCTTACCGTTAAGAATGCCGCCGATTTCATCAATTAATTTGCGTTTGTCTTCATCTGCATCTTTACAGGGTTTTTTAGGTTCTTCATCTTCTTCCTTTTTTTCTTCTTCAACGTCTTCATCCCCATTCCCTGCTTCTGAGGGATTGTAAGACATTGTTTCTAATTTCTTAGCAATGGTTTCGATTTTTTCTTCTTCACCGCCTTCAAAATCTTCATTAGGTTTTGCGGCTATCGCCATAACCTCACGGATTAACTCACGCTTATCAACGTCTTGAGTCTGTTTTTCATTTTCTGCCATGTTGTAATTCTCCTTATTTTCTAAAATGTCTGATAATGTATCAAATGTTATACTGTCCATAACTCTTACATCCTTGCCCATTCTGCCCTCTTCAACAAGTGCAATGTGATTGGCTATGATATCTTTTTGAACTGCATCATAATGAATGCCGTTATACTCTCCCTGTGTAACATCATATTTACAGTAATAGCCCAGTGATAAATCCTTTTTACCGCTTTTTATTTCATCTTTCAGAATTTCGGAATAAATCTTTAAATCGTTTGTGATTAAATCACCGTCAATATTTACGTTAGTTCCTGTAACTCCGTGTATGCCCTTTTTTTCTGCGGGTTCATGTCCTGCCTTATCACCTAACATTGTATGTTCGTCAACAAGGGGTATAAGTTCAAGACTTTTAAGCGTTTCGGGTTTTGTTAATTCCTCTTTCGGTCTTAATACCTGATAGATTTTATCGGGTTCAAGTTCGGGGCTTATCTGTCTGCCCAAATATGGAAAGACTCCTATTTTTGTTAAGGGGTTATTCTCAATTAGCCAATAGTCGTTCTTGTCAATAATCTTTTCATCCTGTGCGGTTTTGAATTTATCTTTAAGCATTTTTAATCCTCAAAATCAAGTACGGCTGCCATTACACAATGACAATAAGGAAGCTGACCGGGATATATAAACTCAGGTTTTTTGCCTTTTTCGTTCGGCGCTCCCTCTTCTACATAAAAGACTTGACCGTCTAATACGTTTTTATGGTATTCTCTCGGCTCTCTTGAGCCGCCTGAATGCAGCCATTTAAATTTTTTTATGTTATTATCTTGAAAATTTCTTAAATTGATTGAGTTATAAGCTTTTCTTGTTTGGTCTTGTGCTATGAGTTCGGCTCGGCGGTCGCTTTTTGCTCCAAATTCTTTTAATTGCTGTGTTAAGGATTTCAACCCCTCACCGTTCTCTATTGAGCGTGCTACCGCTCCTGTTATTTGTTTAAAATATTCGTCGGGAATAGATTTTATTAATGAAACGTTTTCAAACAATAACGCTTTCATTATTTCCGATTTTTCGGGGGTTATCGCACTGCCTGCTAGTGAAAATCCGCTTGCTTTATCGCCTAACATATCTTTCAGGCTCTTTGTGAACTGCCAACTGGAATATTTATTGGTTTTGGTTAAAAGTTTTTGTACCAGCTCTTTAGCTTCTTCTGAGAATTTATCGCTGTATTTTCTGTTTAATTCATTTAATGCAATTCTTGCCTGACTTGATATACTTTCATCCAATGAAATTTGTGTATAGCCTTGTTTATATACCTCTGTCAAACGCTCCAGGCATTCTTTTGTCATACGTTTTGTAAGCTTTTTAAGCTCTTTAACGTACCACGACATAATGCCTGCGTTGACGTTCAGGCGGTTTGATGTTAATTGGTTTTTCATGGTTTTTTAGGCTTGGTATTCCCCAAATACAGCTTTTTCAATATCTTCAAACGAAACCAATTCGCCCGATTTCTCTTCTTCTTCGGCTTCTTTTAGTCTTTTTTTAATTTCATTGATTGTTAGTTGGTTTTTCATAACATTTTTTATTTAATGCAGCTGCACAGTCCATAGCCCTTAGATGTCAAGCGTATAAGAGCACTTTCGCTCCTAAGGTCAAAGCTTAAGGAATTACCGCAAAGTACTTCTATTAATCCCTCGTCTTTCAAAATATATAAATGCCCCGTGAGTTTATCTGCCGTTTTTGTATCGTATGTGTCATAAAGTCCGGCATAAAGGCTGTTTACACTTATACAAAAATAGTCATCATCCCGCATTGTATCGCATATTTTTTGTAAAAATTTATTATCAATTTGCATTATTTCTAACTCTCATATGTAAAATGGTCAACGGTTAAGGTTCTAAGAGTTCCATAACCTGCTTTTGATGTAATATCTTTAACAATTGCAATTAATTCCTCAAATCCTATTTTATATCTGTCTTTCCAATAGTAAGATGAATTTTTAAGCAGCTCTTTTAATTTTTGTTTTTCTTGCAATTCTTTAATTTGTATTTCTTCTTCTGTTAGTTCTTGTGACATTGTTTTTCCTTTCATTTTTAGTTACATAGGGTTTAAAAATCTGTAAAAAAGTGGTATAATGAACATAGATAGTGTTCTGACATACAGAAAGTCGCTTCAGCTGTATCTTAGAATAGTGGGGATAGCGTCCACTCTGAACACTATCTTTTTTATGCTTTTCTACGTTTGTATGCAGTGAGTAAAAAAGTTAATTTACCATTTGTTAATTCAGGTTCTATAATTGCCATTTTTCCGTTATAAAAAATTTCATAACGTCCACGTTCATTTTTTCTTACAAGTTGACCTTTTTCTATTACGTCTGTTAAATTTGAAACAAAATCTTTAATATTTATTCCTTGTTCTTCTCTTCTTTTGATAATATGACATAAACCCCGATTTTCATCACCCCATATAAGGTCTATTGCTCCGGTGTCTTTACGTTCAAATGCTCTTTTTACATGTCCTGATTTCTTTTCTAATAGTGTATTAATGGCTTCTTGCCCTTTTACTCCCTTAATTTCTTCACCCATTAACTCAGTTATATCTTTAGGGGTGTTATTTTCTTTATTGTTGTTACTTCCTGAACCTGTGCCAAATTGTCCGTTTTTTTTTCTCGGATGTTCTGACTCGTTCCATTCATCAAGGCTTTTTTCGCTCTTAAAAGGGCTTTGCTCGTTTGAGCTACCCCCAAAATCATTAAACGGGTTTTCCGTTTCTTCCATTTCCTCTGATAATGCGTTATATCCTGAATTTACATCCTCTCTTAAAACTCCCCTTACTTCATCGGGTGATACTACACCTGCTTGTATGTAGTTCATATCTGTTCTTGAGTTGATTTCTTTTATTTCAGCACGTTCTTTTTCTGTCGGTGTGTCTATCGGTTCAAATACGCATGTATACTCTTTTTCTATGTCATATAATGACTTAGCAAAGCCTATCGGTATTCCCGATATTTTTGCATTTAGATTTAACGGCGAATGTTTCGTTAAAGAAATTTGCCTGTTGGGTAAAAGAGTTATGGCTATTCCTTTAAATAAAGAATATGAGCCGTTTTTTATTGAAGAAACCGATGACGTGGAAATTTTGGGGCGAGTTGTGCCAATGGTGAGGTTGTAAAGTAATTTATCATATTATCCCTTGTAATATTGTAGCAAATATACTACAATATAATTTGATGATGGAAAATGTCCTTTTAAAGAATGGCTTAACAGTTTAAGTATTGAGTATCAAATGCGTATAAGGAAACGTTTAGACCGCATTTATGAGGGTAATTTCGGTGATTGGGGAATATACAAAACAGTAAGCTTTGTAATATGCGTTTTCTCTTTGGTAAAGGTTACAGAGTTTACTATAAAGAACTTGATGATGTTGTTGTTCTTATTGTTACAGGAAGTGATCAATCTAATCAGATAAAATTATTAAGCAGGCAAACAGCTTTTTTGATGATTATATTAACAGGAGAACCAAATAATGAATTTTAATGAAAATACGGATGATTTTACGGCAGATTTAATCGAAAAACTTAAAGAACCCGAATACAGGCGGGAATGGCTTAGGCTTGCAATCAGCGATTATACAGAAAAAGGCAATTACTGCGAGTTTTTCAGATGTTTGGAATATGTTATTAAATCTCAATCTACCGTTTCAGATTTCGCAAAACAAATTAATATGAACAGAGTACAGCTTGTAGATATTCTTCACGGCAAAACAAAAGCACCCAGTCTAATTACCGTAAGCAAAATTCTTGCAGGTTTAGGGTTCGCTCTCGATTTGAAAAACGCATAAATTGTCGGTTTAATGAGAAATTTGGATTAGTTTGTTAATTATTTTTAATATTGTATTGTCATTGGGTGTACAAAATAAGGGCAATATGTTATAACCATTATTATGGATGATGTTAAGTATTTAATTAAAAAGGTTGGCAAATATACTTTTATGTTTAAACTTGACTTAAATCCTGTTAATAATGAATATGAACCGCATATCTAGCTAGCATAGAAACTTGATAACTCCCGATGATGCAATTCGTGCATTTTTTACCGTTTCTCAAGAAGTAAACGCTATAAAGCATACAGTGCTGATTATGATATTACACTTTATTATAAAGATACTTACCTGTTTATTATTACCACATTTTCAGATTGGAGATAACTATTATGAAAGAAAAATTCAGCAAAGAACAAATTGATGAAATGTTAAAAAATTCAACAGAAGAAATTATCAATGACAATGAAAATTTGGTTGATGAGTTCGGTAATGTTTACAATTCAAATGAGGTTATTAAACAAGCGGAAATTTCTATTTCTAAAAAATATCCTAAAGTGAATTTCAGATGGTCTGAATTTGAAATAGCAAGGGCTAAAAAAATTGCTAAAAAACTTGGTCTGCCTTACCAAACTTATATTAAATCACTTATTAAAC
>JAJQHF010000067.1 GCA_021199975.1 Candidatus Gastranaerophilales bacterium | reverse complement strand
TGGCATTTCCCCAAATCCAACCGAATGGAAACGGATGAAAATAAAGAAAAAAATAATGATGCACCCGTAACAGATAAAACTGTTGAAGTCGATGAGGAAAAAGAAGCAGAAAATAAAACAGATAATGAAAAAAACTCTATAGAAGAAACAGACAAGAAAGAAAAAGATATTATCATAGAGAAAAAGGAGGAAGAAATAATAACAAATTCTCCGACAAATGTTACCATTTCGCCGACAGAGGCAGAGGAAGAAAAAAACGATGAAGATAAAGCAGAAAACCATGAACCTCCGCAAAAAGTCAATAAATATAAACTTTTAAAAGAAAAAATTAAAAACAAACAAAATAACTAATTTTTACAATATATTTACATCAGGTTATCAAGCAATCTCCATATAAAATTTTGGGATTACTTCAATGTTAATTGCCGATTTTTAGTTATTTACCGTATATTAATCTAAAGGTCTAGATAAATATATAAATCTTTTTATATAGAAATATTCATCGTTGTATGGATGAGAGACCATGCTTATAAATGTAATATAAATAGTATAAATGAGGTATTTACAGGGAGCGTGAGTGTGTATATGAGAAGAACAGCGGAATTTGGTAAAAAAGTAAAAATTATTTTAGCGGATGACAATTTTGATCATTTGCTTGGTATCAGAGAATTAATTAATTTGGATACAAATTTTGATGTAATTGCAACCGCAACAAATGCAAATATTGCAATTAATCTTGTAAAAAAATATCAGCCTGATGTCGTTTTAATGGATATAAATATGCCTGAAAAAGACGGACTAACGGCTATAGGAGAGATAGAGAGATTGGGGTTTGGGACTAAAATCATCGCATTGACAGGATATGATGATCCTGATTTAATTTTCAGAGCTATGAAGATAGGTGCGAAAGGCTACATCCTGAAAACTATGGCATCAGCGCAATTAATTTATGCTATAGAAGAAGTTTTACAAGGAAAAATATATCTGCCTTCCGGCCTGTCTTCAAGATTTTTTGAATATTTCCAAAAAACCTTTAAAGAAGAAGCAAATAACTCATTAAATGAAGAAAATCTGCTGCAATACTTAACTCAAAGAGAAGAAGAGGTACTTGAATTATTAACGCAAGGTGTTACATATAAAGGAGTAGCACAACAATTATTCATAAGTGAAACAACAGTAAAAACGCACGTTAATAATATATTCCAAAAATTACAGGTAAATGACAGGACTCAGGCAGTTTTATATGCAATAAATAACGGATTTTTAAATAGAAAAAAATTGAAAATTGCTATATAATCTGAATATGAAAAATAAATTCAACACACTTCGCAAATATATATTGGAAAATTCTGTAAAAGAATATAGAAAAGAGACCGTTAACGGTCTCTTTCGTTCGATTTTAAATCCTTTGATTTCAAATCAAAAAATAAATTCCTGCATTTTGCTTAGATTAAATTCTGCAAAAGAAAAAGAATCTGTTTTAAAACGGCTGTTTTTTTCGGACTCTGATATTTTCAGCTACAATGATAAACTTACAGATTTTAATCTTATAAATTCTCAAATTGAAAATATATTGGATACAACGGAATTTGTTCTTGTGTTATCCCAAAGGTATTCTGCCGCTCTGATTTGGGATTATGAGTTATCCGATAAAAAAGACTATACAAATGTCTGCCTTTTGTATAATTCTAAAATTATTTCTGATATCGCAAAAAAAATCTCCGAAAATTCAATGACAGATTTAAAACCATATATTCAAAAATACACACCGGACAGACGTGAAAATCAAATTTTAAATTCATCTATTTCATCTATTGCGGCTGAATTAAATGACAAAAATGAAGAAATAATATTTTCTGAACACGAAAAACAGCATATTTTCTCTAATGATGATACTTTACAAACTGCCGATATTGTTGTAAATAAAGCTAAATTTATTGCACATGAAATAAAAAACAATTTGTCAATAATAAATCTTTATACTGCAATTGCACAAAAAAGATTTGTTAAAATTGATGTTAAAGATGAAGAAATAATTCAATCAATAAATAATTCATTTAAAAATATTACCTCTGCTTCCGAAAACATATCCGCATTTATAAGTGATTTAAGATGTTTGTCTGCTCCTTATAAAACAGAAGTAAATATAAAAAAACTAATTTTAGATACAGTAAATATGTGTGAAGAGAAGGCAAAAAATGAAAATATAAAAATAATTGTAAACGAAATTGACGATTATATTATTATATCAGACAAAACGAAAATTCAATGTGCAATGACTAATATAATATTTAATGCAATAGAAGCCTGCGTATCTAAGCCTGTGCCGCATTCTGCTATTGCTTCCCCTTCGCCTTCTGAAAGTTCTTCATTTGAAATATATATAGACTGTTTTTTAGAGCAAGAACTCTTAAAAATTCAAATTAAGAATAATGGAGAAGAAATCCCCGAAAATATTCAAGAACACATCTTTGAGCCTAATTTTACAACAAAAGAGAAAGGAAACGGGCTTGGATTAGGTATCTGCAAACAGCAGCTTAAACTTGCAGGCGGAGAAATAAACCTTATTTGTTCGAATAAGGAAGAAACTGTTTTTGAAATTGCTTTACCTTTATAATTTTATAAATCATGAATAAAATTTATTATTTTAACCATATCCGGTTCATCCACAGGAGAAGAGGGTCTGTTTTCCATAGCTTAATTTTTAATAATTATACATATATATTAGCACAAAGGGTTATTGAAATTATTATTAAAACTTTGTTTATTATAAATATGAACAAAATTTATATAATAATATTAATAATTACAGTTTCTGTAATCGGATTTATGCTTTACAACAAGCTGGCATTTCTTAATGTGGTTGTAAAATTTGATAATCTTGAACCAGTAGATAAGCAAATGAAGGTTTATTATAAAGGTTTTAAAATAGGTAAAACAACTAAAATTTACCCTGATATAGATTA
>JAJQHF010000050.1 GCA_021199975.1 Candidatus Gastranaerophilales bacterium | reverse complement strand
TTTTCATGTTTGTGATAAAATCCAAGAGAAATAAAAATTCAACAAAATAGTTATTATGTTGAATTGTTTTTTTGTTGAATTAGGCATTATTATTGCATTACAGGATGAAGTTGTTGTAACTTTCATCAATTTCTTCTTGTTCTATGCCGATATATCGCAGTGTTATTTGAGAGCTGGAGTGATTAAAGATTTTTTGCAAAAGGGCAACATCTTTAAATTTTTTATAGTGATGATAACCAAAAGTTTTTCTTAATGTATGAGTCCCAATTTTATATTCAAGTCCCGCTTCTCTGCAAGTATCTCTCACAATACGGTAACATTGAGTTCTTTCCATTCTGTTATTGAAACAAGATAAAAATAACGGTTCATCTGCCGATCTATCTAGAGTAAATTTATCCAATAGTGGTTTTAACTTACTGTTAATAGGAAATCGTTTGTATTTTCCTGTTTTCTTCTCAATAATGTTTATGTAATCTCTATTGCGAACACTTCCTACATTTAGATTTAAGATGTCAGAAATTCTTAATCCACAATTGGTTCCAATGAGAAAAATTAACGAATCTCTTAAACCTTGCTTTTTTAAAATCCGTTCAACTCTTTTTAAATCACTTTTTTTTCTAATCGGCTGTACAATATTCATGCTTAATTCTCCTTTCTATTTGCACCGAATTTAAATATCACCTTTATTTAAAAAATTTTCGGCTACACAAAGGATTTCCTCAAAATCATCATCAGTCAGCTGTAAATAGGATCTTGCGGGAATTGTTACTTTTTTATTTTTTCCTGCTTGACCGCCGAGTTGATGAATTGCAGCATAATCAAGGTTTGAGTCTATAATGGCAGAAACATTGTCATAATATGTATTTATTGAGCTTGCAAGCAATCCTTCTGCTTGCAGGATTTGTCCGGGTCATTTATCAATTTCTTTTCGTTTTTTTATTGTAATTTCAGATAATTCCGCCCGGGCGTTCAACTCCAATCATTTCATAGCCTTTATATAAATCTCTGATTTTAGGAGAGTCATCATAAGAAAGTAAAAATCTGCCTTTAATATTTCCAAGAACCTCTCTAAGTCGTTTATGGTCGAAATCTTTTGCGGATGTTACTTCGTATCCGCAGCCTTTTGAATATGGCGGGTCGCAATAAAAAAATGCAAATACCTGAAAAACACAAACAAAATATATGCCCCTTGCATGGAAGAAATAAAACCTGATTTAATACTTGAAAAAATAAATAGTTTTATTCGTTAATTTTAATATCCTTTTACTACATCTTTAACTCTTACCAAGAGTCCATCTTAGACCGGCTTGCAGTCCAACACCGCTTCTGCCGCCTTGAGTAAGAAAAGTCTGGAAATAACCGATTAGTTTTTCACCTAATGTTTTTCTTATACCAACACCGTATTTAACAAATGGTTTTATACTAAGTTCAGGAAGTGCTGCATCATTAGCACGAAATTTATTTTCATCTTCAAGAATATTCCAAATAACACTTACATCAGCATAAGGCTGCCACCCATTACTAAGATTACCTACAAATTTAACACCCGGTTCCAATTGAACAGCGTGTATTTGTTCAAATGACCTTGTACCACCTTGAATATCTCTATATTTAAATGTGTCAACAAAAGTATATCCTAATAAGAAATGAGGCTGGATTATAAATTTACCGTTTGCCAGTTCAAAATTATAACCTGATTTTGAAGCAATACCTGACATTAACATAGCGAAATCATCATCCCCGCTTAAATAGGTACTATCAGCTTCACCCATACTTGCTCCGACATTCACTGTTAAACCTGTGAAGAAGTTACCTTTATAAGCCATTCCTACTAATCCCAATGTACCGCCGTTTTGATTTATATGATTACCTTGAAAAGATTGGTGACTTCCATTATATCCTGCATATACGCTCCAAACACCATCCCATCCGTTACCTAATTCATATATTTCTGATTCTAAACCGCCAAGTATTCCATAAGCTGTATTAGAAACTTTAGGTTGATTTCTTAACTTTACTTTTTCAAACGAAGCATACGGTCTTATCCATACTGTTTTATCTGTATAAGGAGTATTTATAGGATTAAAAACAAGATTTGAATCTGAAGCTGCAAATTTGTTAGCATTTTTTAGTGCCTGCCGTTGTTTTTTTGTTAATACATTACTAAAAATCCCATCATAATTACTTGTACCGCCTGAGCTGATATAAGCAGAGCCTCCATTTTCTAATTTATATTTAACGACATCATTATTATCAAAATCATATGCATCAGGCACTCTTTTATCTGCAATATCTGCCGTATTTTTTATATTACCGACTATATTTTCATCGTGCATTATAACATCATTCATTTGTTCATTAGTAAAACTTAAAATATTAATATTATTTCCGATAATTAAATTTTCATCGTAGAAATTATTAAAATAATTAACCAAATATGGATATATTCCACTATTAAGCTCTGTATTTGATTCTAAGGAATAATTTTTATTACTAACGGAAACATCACTATCACTACTGCCTTGTCTGCTTATCGAAGCATATAATTGGGCAGTATTATCTTCTGAAACAAGACTTTCGGTTTTTGTCACCTCTTTTGAGGATATTTCATTTTCGAAATTACCCAAAACATCAAGATTAATATCATTACAGGGTTCTACTGCATTAACAGGATTACAACATGTTAAGAATGCAACAGAAACAAATCCGGATAATAAAACACCATAAAGAAAATTCTTCTTCATATCTTCTCACTCTCTATTCTAAATTATTTCTTTTATATCAATAATTAGTATTCTTAATTCCATATTTTTATATCATTTTTATTATATTTTGTAAATATAATAAAAATGGTAACATATAACATATTCACACCAAATTAACCGGCAAAATTTTCTCTCCTGTAATCATTTTTTATCCTTTCCCGGTAAAATAGTTCCTATTTATACCAAGATTGAGATTCTTTTGTATTTTTAAAAC
>JAJQHF010000258.1 GCA_021199975.1 Candidatus Gastranaerophilales bacterium | reverse complement strand
CAACTTCAATTTCCTTTTCTTTATGCATTTCATTACAAAAATTTTTATATAAAAAATACAACTTAATCCTATATAGGCATTCTTATTATCATCACAGGATTTTTCACAAATTGCGGCAGCTTTATTGCCTTCAATTTTTAATGTCCTATACTGCCCTTTATTTTCACGAATTGCAAAACCTGCAATATTTTTAATAGGGTCAGGAATTTTTCCGGTAACTATAGTATCGCACGAGCAAAAAATAAAAGGTTCCTGCAAATATTTTTCGCAAGATAGAAGAGAGTACCCAACTCCTGAACCTTCCCCCTCATATTTATCAACAGTGCAGAAATCAAATTTTCTTTCAGGATAGCAGAGTGTCAGAAATTCTTTAACTAAATTTCCTTTATAACCTAAGGCTATTACAAATTCGGTATCACGGGGGAACATATCTGTTATTCTTGAAATAACGGGCTTATTTTCAATACTCACAAGAGATTTATTAATATATTGAGTTAAATTATCAAGTCTTGAGCCTGTTCCTGCCGTTAAAATTACAACTTTGTATTTCATTTATTTAACACCTGTTATAATCGTCTGTCAGTCTTATTGTATCATCCGTTTCAGGAGTGCTTGCCTCTAAATAAACACTGTCAGTCACAGCCTCCATTCTATGAACTTCTAAAGGCTGAATAGTAATAAATTCACCGCTTTCATATATTTTATCAGCTAAACTGTCTTTTGTTTTTCCTAAGGTTATTTTTAATTGACCCGATAATACATATATTGTTTCACATTTATTATTATGATATTGCAGCGAACATCTGTGATTTGCAAACATAGTAAGCCTTTTTACCATATACTTGGAATTTAATTCAATTATTTCTTCTTTCCCCCAGGGTTTTTCTATAACTTTTAACACGCTTTTACCTCTGTTTTTATATCCTGAAAAAGTCTAAAATCCTGCATATATCTATAGATTTCATCTTTTACTTTATCTTTTAAATAATCGTCAATAACAATGCCTTGATGAATTAAATGTTTTTGTGCGAAATCCTTAATTTTTATAAAATCCGGATTCGAAAATATATAATGACCCGCAATAATTGCTTTATCCCGTTTATTCAATCTTGAACCCGTTACAAGCCATTTTTCCCATTTTTTTGAATTGTAAGCTAATTCAAGAAACTCATTTTCAATATTAAGCAAATTATATTTTTCTAAGAGCTCAAGGAATGCTTTTGTTTCGCAAACCCCGAATTCAGGAGCAGCATTAACAGCGTTAATGCCGATTTCAGGAAACAGTTTCAATATATTATCTTGCAAATAATCAGCATTATGAACTTTAATGAACATATTATTCATTTTACAGGAGCTGCATAAAGAAACAATATCCGATAAATTATTTGATTTATAAAGCGAATTAATTATTCCGATATTTTTCATTTCTACAACTTTCGTGCCGACTTGAGCAACTACAAACAACGGATATTTATAATTATTTGCATCACAATATTTTTTAATTCTTGAAAGAGTGGAATTAAACTCCTCTTGTTTGTTAATATGAATCATTTGTTCTTCAGTACCGATTTCATATTCAATAGTCTTATTTTGTTTTTTAGCGTAAGAAGTGCAAAATTCATGAAGCTCAATAAATCTTTCAAAAATTATATCTGAGGAAAGCTGGTTATATATATCAATACTCGGATCAATATGAAGAATATGAAATCCCGAATCAATATCACAGGCATAAGAATCTTTAGCCGATTTCATTGCATCTTTTAAAGATAATTTTTTTTCAATTTCAATATTGTTTTGCCAGAGTCCGCCATGATCTCTTGCTAAAATAATATTATTTTTCTTTTGAGTTTTATTCACATAAGCGGCAAATTCTTCCGTTGACCAATTATTTACATAACCCCTTTTTATGCTTTTATCATCAATCTGTCTGCGGCTTGAAATCAGCATTAAAGGAATATCCCCGCCATCCGCAATTTCAATTACGGCATTAACAATATTAAGGCTCATAGGACCTGCACAAAGAAGTGACTTTTTGGAATTTATGATATTTTTAATTTTATTTATAAGCATTTTTCCTCAATCAAGCTGCTGTTAATTATATCATTTATATTGGTTTTATCAAAAAATTTATCTAAAATATGAAGACATGCTTCTGATACCGCACGATTTCCGCCTTTTCTTTTTGTAACATAATTACTGGCTTTTTGAGCATTAATATCGGAATCACTTGTTGATATTGAATATCCGACTTTATCCATGACAAGACAATCAAAAATTCCGTCACCCATGTAAATAACTTCATCTAAATTATAGTGTTCTTCAATCCATTCAACTCTTTTAAAAGTGCTTACATAATGAATAGGAAAATGCATATCATTAATTCTTTTTTCTGTAATTTTAAATCCCCTTTTATCGCCCGAGACAAAACAAATTTCTAAATAAGGGCTTAATAATTTCAGGGCATCATTATCATCGGGACCGAATTTTTTTAAGACTTTTCCGTTTTCATTATAGTAAAATCCGCCGTCAGTTAAAACCCCATCAACATCCAATACAAACACCTTTGGCTTTTTCATTAATTACAACTGACCTTCATTAATTCTTCCAGTTTTATATTATCATAAAAAAGCATTATTTAACAGTAATTTTGGCTGTTTTTTTTATAATTTAAGCTTCTATAAAAAGTTTTCTGCCTACGATATTTGGTTTCCCTTCATAATAGCCTGCAAAATATCCGCCTTTTACGGGTTTATTAACTGCATAGCTGCTTTGTGACAGAGATTGAACAAAAGGGTTTTCAAACGGATTGTTTGAACTCACTGAAGATTGAGTACTTTGAACTGCCGCAGGAGCATAAAACACTTGTGAAACCATATTTTTTAAGGTATTAATCATATACTTTTCCGTTACTTCATACACATATTATTTATAATAAAAATTTTTACTTTGTCATTATTATACAATCTTTTGATAAATTTTATC
>JAJQHF010000183.1 GCA_021199975.1 Candidatus Gastranaerophilales bacterium | reverse complement strand
ATCAACAGACTCTACTAAATCGTCAAACCTTCCAAATTCATTAATATTTGATTCATCTACGCCGGCATTCATAAGTTCTTTTAGTTTATTTTTATCCAAATCAAAAATTGCTGTTATCTTATTTATTTGTTCGTTTTTAGCAACACTCTGATATTCTGTAATATAATCACGGAATGTTTTACTCTGTTCTATTTTTATATTTCCACTTTGAACATCGTGTAAAAATATGTTCGCATATTTTTGTTCTTCTTGAGATAACATTGCAAAAGATTTATGCAAATCATTTAACGTTTCTTGTATTGATTTGGATCTATTTTATCTTGTTGTAAGTCTTTATAATAACGTTCAAATCTGGAATTCATATATGCGGCATCAATAACCCCGGTATCAATTTCAGTCAAATATCCTTCTATATCATAAGGAACGTCTTCTCCTCCAGACCCGCCGACAGTAAATAATTCTTTATAACGTTGCAATAGCGTAGAGTGTATCGTTTCGTCAAAATTTAGGGATATGTTAAATTCCTCATAAAATAATTTTTCCCATCTAAATCCCTGAATTTTTGCTGCCTCTATATACAGATTCCATTCCTTAAATAATGAGGCAAATTTACCTCTTGTCGTTCTATCTTCAGGAAGTTTTTCAAAATTAGGTATACCTGCGAAAAGTTTTGCAATATCCTCAAATAAAATATTCATTTTATTCAAATTATCTTCTAAATGTTGAACAAATAATCCATCGGAACTATCATCAGAATATCTTTTAAATGCAGTTTCAATATTTCTTTGCATCGTATGCGGTTTTCTGTAATATTTAATGGTTCCAAAAGGTTTATCCGGTCCAAACAATCTGTTGGTTCTTGAAAATGCTTGGATTAAGTTTTCATACTTTAGAACTTTATCTAAATATAGGGTGTTTATCCATTTCGAATCAAATCCCGTAAGCATTTGATCTACAACAATTAAAAGATTTAACTGCTTTTCAGGCTCATTTTCTATATGTTTATATAGTTTTTTATGTGCAAGTCTTAGGGATATATCTTTTTTCATTTTTGCAAAAGTTGGTATTGAATAATCCTGTTTATATTTTTTGTTATAATCATCAATTATTTCTAATAAACCATCCTCTTTGATAAGTCCAGTACCGTTGTTATCAATGTTTGTATCAAACATTGCAGATATTTTTAATTGTGGTGCTCGTTCTTTAAATAGTCTATAATATTCAATTGCTTCAGGTATACTACTTGTTGCAACAATCGCATGGAATTTATTATTATGACTCAATCGATTCCAATTCTCGATAATATCCTTTACTACAAGATTTTGATGTTCTTCTCTTTCATATTGTGCATTTGACAAATGATCTTCAATGCCTGTTATATAATTACCTGAATTATCAGTATATCCTGCCATTGGAACTTGTTTTGAATCCATATATTTGTAATAGATTTTACTTTTCTTTGAATCGCTTATTGCTTCTTCTTCAGTAGCAGCTTTTGCTTTTTCAAGAGCAATTGCTCTTCTAATATCAATATCTCTATAAGTGAGAACTTTATATGGGTCAAATCCTAGAACATTTCCATCTCTTATTCCATCTGCAATAGTATATTTATGCAACCTGTCGCCAAAAACATCAGTTGTTTCATTTAATTTTTTTTGATTCTCTTTAAAGATAGGTGTTCCTGTAAAACCGAAGAAAATAGCATTTGGGAAAGTATCTTTTATTGTCATCATCATTTCACCAAATGTAGAACGATGACATTCATCTACAATAAATACAATTTTTTTTGAATTCATCAATTCGATATCATGAGAATTAAGTCCACCTTCTTCAACTTTAATATTACTCATTTTTTGAATTGAAGTAACAATTAATGTGTTTTCAGGATCAGGACTTTTTAATTTTGTTTTTAAAATTCCTGTATTTTCTGTTGCTTGAACAGACTGATCCTCATCAGCAAAACCTCTGTATTCTAATAATGATTGCGTTCCTAATTCAATTCTATCCATTAAGAAAATAACTTTATCAGCATTTTTAGAACTTGCAATTAATTGAGCTGATTTAAAACTTGTCATTGTTTTACCAGAACCTGTTGTATGCCAAATATAACCACCCAATTTATTATCATCACCCCATTTAGTTTTGGCGACTTTATCAGATATAGCATTCGCTGCATAATATTGATAACTGCGCATTACTTTAAGAATACCCTCTGTATCATCAGCTACGGTATAAAAACCAATCATTTGGTGTGCCATAGGTATTGATAATAAAGAAGATGCTATTTGTTGCCAATTGTTTATAGGCAAGTTATTAAAATCTGCCCAATGGAAAAAGAATTTTTTATTAAAATCTCCATCAGGTCCAGGATTCGCAAAATACAACGTTTCATCTGGATTCATCGCAACAAAAATTTGAATTAATGAAAAAAGACCTGTAAAGATACCTTCTTTCGCATATTTTTCTATTTGATTGCAAGCTTGGCTAACAGGAATACCTGTTTTCTTTAATTCAATATGTATAATGGGCATTCCGTTAATAAGGAGCATTAAATCTCCACGTCGTTCATTTAGGATTTTGTTTTTTCTACCGAAATCCGGTTGTTGAACTATTTGGTATCGGCTTTGTCCTGCAGCAATTTCATGTCTGTCATATATTTTCAGGCTTATTGTTTTACCCAAATGCAATTTATCGTCAGGATTATCTCTAATGATTGAGACTGTTTTCCCATTAATAAAAGCATTTAATTTAAGAGGTGTTTTATAAGATTTTATTTTTTCAAGAATTTGTCGTATTTCTGTATTGGTTAAAGGATAATCTCCCAAGCGATCTTTTGAACGATTATTTTCAAACAGAATATTTGCCCAATTTTTAATTAAATCAGCCTCAGTCGGATATTTTATAATATTTTCTTCCCAACCTTTTTTAGTGAGTTGTGAAATTAACGCTTCTTCAAATTCTTTTTCTGTTTGAAATGTCATATAT
>JAJQHF010000179.1 GCA_021199975.1 Candidatus Gastranaerophilales bacterium | reverse complement strand
CATCATAACTATGGAAGTGTACTGCAAGCTTTAGCAACACAAATGGCATTAGATAAACTTGGATACGAAAATGAAACAATAGATATCTCAGGGCTTGAGAAGGAGATAAAGAGCGCTAAAATTAAATATTTTATTAAAGCATCTTTAACATCAGATATTCTTTTGTCAAAAATAGGTATGACTAAAACGGTGTTTATAAGAAAATTTTCTAATAATACATACGCATTAAATACAAGGATAAGAAGTAAAAAGTTTGAAACATTTATAAAGGATTCTTTTAAATTGTCGCAGGTATATACTTCTAAGAAGGAACTTGAAGAAAAGTGTAATAGCAATTATAATTCTGTTTTGGTTGGAAGTGATCAGCTATGGCTGCCGGCTAATATAGCAGGGGATTATTATACTTTGAATTTTGTTCCAAGTGATGTAAACACTATTGCGTATGCAACTTCTTTCGGGCAGGAGGTACTGCCAAAAGATATTGCAAAAAAAGCTGAGGTTTTTTTGAGAAAAATCAAACATATTGGAGTAAGAGAAGAGGCGGGTCAACGGCTTATAAAAAAATTGGCTGACAGAGATGTTCCGATAGTGTGTGATCCGACTCTTTTGTTTTCTGCAGAAGATTGGCTGACGATACAGAAAACTGAACGCATTATAAAGGATAAGTATATTTTTTGTTATTTTTTAGGAAATAACCCACCGCATAGAGCATTTGCCAAAAGGCTGCGTAATGCTACGGGTTATAAAATAGTTGCGCTTACTCATTTGGATGAATATGTAAAAAGTGATGATAAGTATGCTGATGAGACACCGTATGATATAGATCCGGCAGATTTTTTAAATCTTATTGTTAATGCCGAGTATGTATGTACTGATTCATTTCATTGTACTGTATTCTCTATTTTATATAAAAAAAATATTTTTACTTTTCCAAGATCTAAAAGAAAAACTATATCTTCTACAAATAATAGATTAGTTTCACTTTTTAATTTAGTCGGCATAGAAGAAGCTCTTATGAACGGAGACGAGGATATTGAAAAGTGTTTACACAAGGATATTGATTTTGAACGTGTCAATGAAAAGATAGAAACTGTTAGGGAGGAGTCCTTCTTATATTTGCAAAATGCATTAAGCTGCGGCAACAGCTGAAAAACAGCATTTATCTAAGGAGCAGAATTTAATATGGATAATCAGGTCGAAAAAAATATTTCTATAATGTATTTACGAGTTATTGCTACTGCTTTTATATTTATAGATCACGCTTTGGCTTATACTGATATGCCAGGGAAAAGCATTATTATACAAATTACCAACTCAGGTGTTTTAATTTTCTTGATGATATCAGGTTTTTTGTATGGAGGAAAAACTATAGGCGATATGGTGGGTTGGTTAAAAAATAGAGTGCTGAGGTTATATATCCCATATTTTATATTCATTATTGTTTATTATTTATGTATGTTTGTACAAGGTAAGTTTGTCTTAAAGAGTTTCCTAACATATCTGTTTATGTTTCAGGGAATTTTAGGAACCGAAAACGGACCGCATACACTTTGGTTTATGACACTTTTGCTTATGTGTTATTGTTTAATTCCGTTACTTCAGTTTATAAGAAAATACATTGATGAAAATAAAATTGCTTTTAATTCGGTTTATTTTGCAGTATGTGTATTATTGCTGTTTATATTACAGATTATGCTTGCATACAATTGTAATAAAACCATGGCTGTCGGACAATACTTAAGCTGGTAAATAATTCCGTTTGCAATATTTATCTTCGCCAAAAAAATCGGGGCGCGGTGGAAGATACAAACTTATAGTTCAAATACGAGATTTTTAATTATACTTACTTGTATTATGATTATTTCAATGTTTGTCAGAGTTTGTTCCAGATATAATATTGATGGTACATTATTATATGACAGGGTAATAAGTATATGGACAAATGTTATATTAGATATATGGATCTTTTTCTTCGTATATTATTTTACGAAAAATCAAAGCTTTTGGAGAAGAAATGGATTGAAAAAGGTTGTAAAAAGTGCAGACAATTTGAGTTACTATTTTTATTTGGTTCATAAATCTGTATTAGCTGCCTGTGCTTTTGTTACACCAAACCAATATATGATCGTTTTATGCGGTTTTATTTTGTCAATAATTTCGGCTAGACTGTTACTTATACTTACCGACATTGTTGTTGAAAGAATAAAGTGTATTTAATTTTTATACAGAATTTGGATTAACATTGCAGCATTGGTAGATAGGAAAGGTGATAATATTTATGAAAGTTCTTTTTTTTGTAGACAGATTGAGGGTAGGTGGTATACAGATTCTTTTAAGGAACCTGTTTGAAATATTTGAAAAAGATAAAATAGAATGTGAATTGCTTACACTTGATGATGGTGAACATTATGATTTGGAGGATACAATCAGTTCTCTGGGGATTACTATACATAAATTGACAGGGATATGGCTTAGAAGACCGACTGATTACTTTGGTTATTTTAAGGCTGTAAAAGAATTTTTCAAATATCATCATGACTATGATGCAATTCATATTAACACGGGACCCAAGAATTATTATATTTTGAAGTGCGCAATGATATATGGAATTCCTGTCAGAATTGCACATTCACATAATACCGGCTTTCAAACAGATTCTTCTGCACAGGTTTTACTGGGTAATATAATGAAGTTTTTTCTGAAAAGATATGCTACTGATTATTTTGCTTGTTCAAGTATAGCCGGTAAATGGCTTTTTGGCAGCAGAATGGTGGAAAATGGAAAGGTTATTATTATACCTAATGGTATAAATTTAAATAAGTTTAAATTTAATGCAGATATCCGTAACAAGATAAGAAGTGATTTGGAAATATCGGATAAATTAGTAATCGGTAATGTCGGAAGATTTACTAAACAGAAAAATCATAATTTTATGATTAAAATATTCAAAGAAATTCACAACAATAATAAAAATTCGGTTTTATTGTTAATTGGTATAGG
>JAJQHF010000075.1 GCA_021199975.1 Candidatus Gastranaerophilales bacterium | reverse complement strand
TCATTATGAAAAGATTTTTATATATATCGGGCATTGTTTTATTAATATATGCAAAATCAAAAACAGACTCATCAAAAAGACATGAATCTTTTTTTAATTTTTTTAAAAATTTATATCTGAATATAAAATTAATAAGCCTGTATCTATACATAATATCGTCGGCTTTTGCACGGTAAAAATCGTATTTCACATCTTCAAAAACAGGTGATTGTTTAAGATATTCATACATTAAATTAACAACATCAATAATATCCAAAAAATTTACACTGCAATTTTTAAGAATAGAGCCTTTTCTGTTAATTCTGTAAAAATATAAGAAATCTCTTACAATAGAAACCCGTTTTGTTTTAAAGAAAACAGAAAAGAAAAAAGGTCCGTCCTCAAAAATCAAATTTTCAGGAAACTCAGCATTGCATTCTTTAATAAAGCTATGGCGGTATAACTTATTCCAAGCCATAACGCATACATTCATAAGAAAAGGTTTAACATCTTCATAGGAAAAGACTTTGTTATCAAACAGAGAATTAAAATATCCCAAATTAAAATAAGGATTTGAATCATCAATTGTTTTGTTTGTTTCGTCTAACTTATGAACGGCACAGATTGAAATATCACTGTTTAAAGAAGTTATATTTTTATATAATTTTTCAAGCATTGTCAATTCTATTTTGTCATCGGAGTCAACAAAACATAAAAATTTCCCTTTTGCGATTTTCATGCCTGCATTTCGGGCAGATGATAAACCGCCGTTTTTTTTATTTATTAAAATAATTCTTGGTTCTTTATTTTCATATTCTTTAAGAATTTTTTCCGAGCCGTCTGTTGAACCGTCATTTATGCATATAATTTCAATATCTTTAAAAGTTTGGTTGATGATACTGTCCAAACATTCTTTAAGATACCGTTTAACATTATAAACCGGAACTATTACCGATATTTCCGCCATATTATTTCTCCGGTTTTTTCAGATATTTTTTCATTAATTTTTTTAACGGAGGTATCATTTGTTCTCTTAAATCAAATTCAAGTTTAGTTATTTGATTTTGAAGATTAACAAGTTCTTCTTCATGCTGTTCTTGTTGTAATTTAAGCATAGCGGTAAATTCTGATTTTAATTCTTCTATAGAAGTCTGAGTATTTTTATTTTCGCTTTCAAGTTCGGATTTCAGCTCTGTTAAATTAATTTGGCTGTTGTTGTGTTTTGTTTCAATATCGTTTTTTAATTCCAACATTTGAGAATTAACATTTTTTGAAAGCACTTCCAATAAATGTTTATTATTTTCATTACTGTCATTAACAAGTTTTTCTGTGTATTTGTAATTTTTATCAAAATCTTCATATATGAGATTAAAACGCCTGTCTAAATCGGAGCTGACAGAAATTTCGCTGCGTATTCTAAATTCTGCCTTATGAATATCAAGATATTCGTTAAACACCTTTTGATTAAAATTTTCAAAAGTATTATTCATTACAAGCAAATAACCTTGAAAATGATAAACTTTTGACCAATAAGGGTCTTTAATATCTTCAATCTCTAAATTTATAAAAATTCTTTTCATAAGAAAGAAAAATTCTTTATGATAATTTTCTTTTAAAAGAGTATAGCGATGGAATAAATCATTTATAATCCAGCCTTGAATTTTTTGTTTCATTTCTTCAAAATACGGTGTGCTTTTGAGTTTTTCATAAGTCAAAGACACCATAGGGAGCCTGTCTAAAATTTTATTGTTAAACTGCTGCATTGTGGAGTTTCGGCGGTTTACTCTGTAATTATAAAGTATTTTCCAAACAATATTAATTTTTTTTGCAGGCAGATATGTACCGAAAAAGAAAGGCAGGTCTTCATAAATAAAGCCTTCGGGGAATTTTTCGCCTGTATTAATTAAATATTCCCGTTTATAAATTTTATTCCAAAGTGCGACATTTATATCAAGAAGAAATTGTTTTGTATCTGCACTGTTAAAAACTTTATCGCCAAAACAGCTTAAATCAGCTAAAGAATAGTAATCTGAAGTTATATAATTTTCGTTTATATCATCAAATTCCTGCACCTGACACATTGTAATATCTGTATCATCTTTTTTTGCCGCATTATATAAAAGCTCAAACATATTTTCTTCTACAAAGTCATCAGAGTCAACAAATCCGATGTATTCGCCTTTTGCTGCTTCAATACCTCTATTTCTGGCATAGCCCTGCCCCTGACGGCTGTTTAAATCGATTAACTTTATTCTTTTATCATTTTCGGCATATAAATTAACTATTTCTCTTGTACCATCTGTTGAAGCATCATTTATGCATATTACCTCTATATCCTCAAGAGTTTGGTATAATACGCTTTTAAGACATTCTTCTATATAACTTTCCACATTATTAAACGGTATTATTATAGAAACTTTTGGCATTTCATTAATCATAATTGTTTACCGAGTTCTTCTTTCAATTCTTGTATTTTTAAGTTAAATTCATCTCTTAATTCCGATATTTTAGTGTCGGTATAATATTTGTTTTTTTTATTCTCTTCTGTTAATTTTTCGTTTAATTCTTTATAAATATCAGAAAGCTCTTTATAAAATAAAACAGAAGTATCGTTTATTCTTGAATATATTTTATCAATGTTATCGGTAATAAATTTTGACGGACTTAATGAAGAATTTACACCGGATTTTATTTCATCAAGACCGTTATCCAATAAATGTTTTATATTAGAATAACGAAAAGAAATTTCTTTTTCGAGTTCATTAAGCTTTTTCCATATTGCATCATTATCATTTTCTTTGTAGTGAGAAAATTCTGCGCTTTTATCCGAAATAAGCTGCTCGGTATAATGGTAATTTTTTGTTATTTCTTCATATACTTTATTTATTTCACTGCCTTTTTGATTTATCTCAGAGGTTATATATTCATATACTTTTGAAATATCATTAAATATTTGTTTCTTATCATTATTTGATGTTTCTTTCAGACTGTTAATATAATCTTTATTTTGAAGATTATTTTGAAAATCTTTTTG
>JAJQHF010000217.1 GCA_021199975.1 Candidatus Gastranaerophilales bacterium | reverse complement strand
TTTTCTAATTGTTTACAAAAATTCATAAAGTGCTGAACATTCCGTTTCAAATAGATTATTGAGGACTTTTTGAATTTTTTTAAAAAATTATAAAATTGATTTTGTTTAAAAAATTCAATTACAGCATCCACATTAGGCATTTCAAGTTTTGCACAGTCAAAATCAAAATCTATATCCAAATTACGCTGAATAGTTGCAAGTTCCTTACTTAAAAATGCAATTTCTTTTCCTTCCGTAAGCTTTTTATTAAGTGCCTTTTCGGTTACTTCGTCTAAATGTTCATATATCTGTTCAAGCTTATCAAACCTGCTTAAAAGCTTGCAGGCTGTTTTTTCTCCTATTCCTTTTATTCCCGGAATATTATCGGAACTGTCACCGCTTAAACCTTTATAATCCGTTATCTGATACGGATAAACCCCCATTTTTTCATAAACTTTATACCAGTTATATTCAATTAATTCGCCTTTTGAAGGAACTATAACTTTAATAAAACCATCTCTGTCAACAAGCTGAAAAGAATCTCTGTCTCCTGTTAAAATATAAGTTTTATGATTTTTTTGTTTTGCTTTTGACGCAATCGTACCTATAACATCATCGGCTTCATAATTTTCTTTTGTATAAATCGGTATATTTAACGCATTAAGCCCCTTTATTATCATTGAAAGCTGACTTCTTAAAGTATCGGGCATGGTTTCTCTTGTGGCTTTATATTCAGAGTACATTTCGGTTCTGTAAGTATGTCTTGAAACATCAAAAGCAACCGCAATAGCATCAGGTTTTATCGTATTATTTTGAAGCAAATCAAAAAGTGCCTTAAAAAAACCGAATACAGCCCAGGTCGGCTGATTATCGGAGGTTTTCATGCCTGTTCTTTCAAGTGCAAAAAAATATCTGTAGGCCAGTGCGTGTCCGTCTATCAATATAAAACTTTTATCCTGCATTATAAAATCCCCAAAGCTGTCATTATAATTGTAAGAGGTTTTAGCTTTTTTCTCAATAACATTAAGCATATTGTTTATTAAAATTAAAATTTTACCAAAGGAAATTCAACAAACTTTTTAATCTTAGGAGAGTACATATAAACATCGGGAGAAGAATTTTTGTTCAGAATTACTTTTATTGCATTATGACGGTCTGTTCTTAAATAATTGCTGCCGTTTTCGGTTATAATATTTAAGGTTTCAGAGTCAGGATGATTGTACGGGTTCACCCCTGTTGATATAACAAATAATTTTGTATTTTTTGCCATATCCCTGTCAACTGTATTTTTTGCGCCATGATGTCCCGATTTCATTATTGCAATATCGGATTTATATTCAGGAGGAAGCGCATTATATGATTCAACATCTCCGTCGCCCATAAATAAGATATTTTGGTCTTTATAATTTAAATGTACAATCAAAGATTTTTGGTTTTCATTTAAAATATTTTCACCGCAGGGTTTTATTATATTAATTTTAAAATCCTTGCCGTCATATATATTAACAGCACCTTCAATATTCTTAAACGGGGTATTATTTTCTTTTACATATTTCATTATATTATCCGAAAGCCGAGTATTTTCATACACATCTGTTATATAGAGATTTTTTACCTTTAATTCTTTAAGTATATCAACGGTTCCTCCTGCATGGTCAGAATCAAAATGAGTTAAAATAAGAGAATGAATTTTTTTAATTCCTTTGTCTTTCAAATACTTTATTATTATGTATTTTGCTGCCGTATTGGAATTTTTATAGCCCGTTTTAGCCGTATCAATAATAAAATATTCGTTTTCGGGAGATTTAATTAATGCCGCATCTGCATTACCGACAGAGAAAAATATTATTTCCGCTTTTCTGTTTGAAACAGGAATAAAAGTAAGTAAAAATAATATACAAATTGAAATAATACAAATATTAATTTTTTTGGACTTTATTTTATTTCTGAAAATACATGTAATTGAGATAATAATTGCATAAAACAGAAGAATTTGAACAAGCACAGGTTTTTTTAAAAATATTATTGAGCATGGAAGATTAGAAAAAAATTCCGCAACTTTTACAATATAAATTAAAAGCGGATTTAAGATAAAATCGGCAATACTGCATACTTTTACCGATAATGCAGGAATTAAAGCTATAATAGAACTTATAAATCCTATAAATGAAACAACACTTAGAACAGGAATAATAGCAATATTTGCGAAAACACTGTAAACGGAAAAAGTATTAAAATAAAACATCTGCAAAGGAGCTGCATAAATTTGCGCAATTACGGGGATTAAACATGCGCCGATAATATAATTTAACGGCTTATATTTTAAATTAAAGTTCAATGAAGGCGCTGTTAAAATTAAAGCAAACGTAACCGTAAAAGAAAGCTGAAACCCTATATCATAAAGCATTAAAGGATTAAAAACCAGCATTAAAAATGCGACAACAAACAAAAGTGAAATTGTATCAGCAGATTTATCCGTTAATTTTCCGATAAGGATAAAAGTTAGCATTAATACAGCCCTTATAATAGGAGGGCCGAAACCTGTCATGCAGGTATAAAAAAGAATAAGCAGAATTCCTGTTATTATTGAAAATTTGTAGTTTAACCTTAAATTTCGAGCAAAGAAAAACCATATACCGAAAATCAATGTTACATTCATTCCGGAAGCCGCCAAAATGTGGAAAATACCCGAATTAATAAAAGATGTTTTGGTTTCCTCGTCAGGATTAACCGCATCATCTCCGAAAATAATACCGCCCAATATTTCAAGCATGGGGGAATTAATATTTTGTGCATGGATATTGATAATTTTACTTCTTGTATCGTTCAACTTCCTTAAAATTTTGTCTTTTATATTTGTTTTATCGGGCAGGATTTCCCAATTATTGTTTACATATAAAAGAGAAAATGTTTTTTTAAACTGCAAATATCTTGAATAATCAAATTGTGAAGGATTTTGAGCATATTTGGGGGATTTTAATTCACCCGTTAATTTTAAAGTATCACCTATTTTTATTTTTTGTATTTTTTCATTTGAGTCATTAATTG
>JAJQHF010000167.1 GCA_021199975.1 Candidatus Gastranaerophilales bacterium | reverse complement strand
ATATAATTCATTCCAACAGCCAATCAAAAATGAATTAAGTATTATAAATATTTTTAACTTTGTATTAATTTTTCCTTCTTTAAAAATTACATATAAACAAGAAATAAAAAAATAAAAATAAAATAAAAGACATACAAAATATTCAGTATAAACAATGGTTTCTTTTATTATAAAACAACTTTTATATTCAGAAGAGAAAAAATAAGCATTTGGCAGTAAAAATAAAAATACAGATATTGGAAGAATTAAAAAATTTATTTTCTCAAAAAACATTTCTTTTTGATATTTGTTAGAACTGATATAAAATCCGACTGCTGCCGAACAGCATACTAAAAAAAATAAAACTGCTTTTAATCCTTCTCCTCCAATACCTGCTACAAAGTCCTGAGAATGAATATTTAAAACTTCAGGTAAAAAATTTATAATTATATAACATAATATTGAGGGAAATTTTCTATCGAAATGCGTATAAAAATCAAAAAATGATGATCCTTTTTCATAATAAGTCCAAAAATAATCATGCCCGCATAAACAGTAATATTGCTGAAACATAAATATAACACATAGTAATACTAAAGATATTAATATATTAAAAGTAACTGTTTTATTTAATTTCATTTTTATTTTTCTCTTATGAAACTTCTTTTATTCTTTCTTGTATATTAACTTTATTTAAAGGGCTTGCCTAAAATATTTTAATTTAGCAGCAACATCTAACAAAATTTGTATAAATCTTGTTTTCTATGATTAAATCTAAACTTACATTCTTTTAAATGTAACAAAAATTCTTCCTTTTTTAATCCATAAAACTTAGATAACCTCATTTTACAATATTCCCAAAAACTTTCAATACCGTTAATATGAATTTTTACCTCTTGCAAATTTAATAGAATGATTAATTCTATAATGTGTCTGAGAAAAAATCCACGATAAGCCTGAACTGAACAAGTTGAGCTGTAGCGAAACTTGTGAACTTGTATGCGATAGCTGAGCCTGTATCCGTCAGCAAAGCCGTTAGATGGGTGCAGTGGCTGTGCAAGTAGCAAACAAGAGATCTAGCGACAAAATGCGACACTAGATTAGATATACTCATAATTCTTGTCTGTTTGCTTTCCTCTATTTTAAATTATACAAAAACAGAACTGTCTAAATATTTTCTTTTTCAAATTTTTTCATAAATTCTACTAAACCGATGACTCCCTCTAAAGGCATTGCGTTATATATAGAAGCACGCATTCCGCCAACGGTTCTGTGTCCTTTTAATTGTACAAAGCCTTCATTTTTAGCTTGTTCAATAAATTTTTTATCTAATTCTTCAGAACCCGTTATAAAAGGAACATTCATTATAGAACGGGAATTTTTTTCCACCGTACCTTTAAAGAGTTTTGATTCATCTAGAAAATCATAAAGAACTTTTGCTTTTTGTTCATTGATTTGTTTCATTGCTTCTAAACCGCCTATTTTTTTGAGCCATTTAAAAACAAGCCCGCAAATATAAACTCCGTATGCGGGAGGTGTATTATACAAGCTGTTATTATCAGCATGGGTCTTATATTTCAACATAGTCGGACACCATACAGGCAGGTCATCTCTTATTAAATCATCTCTTATTATGACTATTTGAACACCTGCAGGTCCTACATTTTTTTGGACGCCTGCAAAAATTAAACCGTATTTGGTTACATCAACAGGCTCTGATAAAAAACAAGAAGACATATCAGAAACTAAATCTTTTCCTTTTGTATTCGGCAATGTATGAAATTTTGTGCCGTATATTGTATTATTTTCGCAAATATAAACATAGTCACTGTCGGGCGAAATATTTAAATCAGAGCAATCAGGGATATAAGAAAAAGTTTTATCTTCGCTTGAGGCAATTTTATTTATTTTTCCGTATTTTTGAGCCTCAACATATGCTTTTTTTGCCCATTGACCTGTAACAATATAATCAGCAGTACCGTTTTTTAATAAATTAATCGGAACCATGGCAAATTGAAGATTTGCACCGCCTTGTAAAAACAAAACTTTATAGTTATCGGGAATACTCATTATCTCTCTTAAATCGGCTTCGGCTGTTTTTATGATGTTATCAAATGTTTTAGACCTATGTGACATTTCCATAACACTCATGCCGGAACCTTGGTAATTAAGCATTTCATCACGTGCGGTTTCAAGAACTTCTTCCGGTAACACTGCAGGTCCTGCCGCAAAATTATATACTCTGTTATACTTATTCGTCATGATGCTCTCCTTCTCTAAATACAAACATTATATGAAAGATTTTACCTTAATGCAAGAATTATGAGCAATATTAAAATTAAATGCAAGGAAGTGAAAATGTTATTGATGTTCCGGTGTCAGTTTCATTTTTCGCACATATATAACCGTTATGTGCCTCAATTATTTTTCTGCAATTAAATAATTCCAAGCCAAAACCGATTTTTCTGAATTTGTTTGAACACGTTATATATTCTTCAAATATTCCGTTTAACATTTCTTGTTTTTGAGGATAACCATAATCTGTAAAAGAAACTTCTATTCTTTCTTTGTTATTTTCTACTTCTATTATTATTTTGGAATTTTCTATACTTTGCTCCGAAGCATTAATAATTAAATTATTTATAACCTTCGCCATTTCGTTTACATCAATGTTTATATCAGGGGTTGAACCTTTTATTACAAGTTCGATTGATTGTTTTTTTCTTTCAAGAATATTCATTAATTTATTACATCTTTCTTTAATCAGTTTAACTATTGAATATTGCTGCTTTTGCAGTTCATATAAATCAAATTCATTTTTATATTTTATAAGAAGGTTATCCGCCATATAAGACATAAAACGGCAGGAATTTAATAACTCTTCAAGTACGGATTTTAATTTATTATCTTCTATAATCCCGAATTTATTTTGCATTATTAACTCTAATATTCTGATATTCGCACGCATAGGATTTTTTAAATCATGCGAAATTATATCCACAAAAGTTTCTTTTTGAATTTTATTTTTAATTTCCTGTGAAATATCATTAATAATTACAG
>JAJQHF010000194.1 GCA_021199975.1 Candidatus Gastranaerophilales bacterium | reverse complement strand
GTTCAATACCTTTTGAAGTATCTTTGTCATTCAAATCAAGAACTGTCTCAGTTGTAGGTTCAAGACCTAATTGTTCCGAAGCCTCTTTTACAACTTCCGCATCCGGAGTGCAAGGAGTTTTACCGAAATAACCGAGAACCATTTTTCCATAGCCCTCAGTAATTTTTTTCCAGGCGCCGAACATAACATTTGCATATGCTTGTTGGAAATAGAATTGAGATACGGGCGTAACGGAAGTTGCGAAACCGCCTTTTTCAACAACATCTTTCATTGCGGCTACAACTTCAGGAAATCTGTCCATTGTTCCGTTATCTCTCATCATTTGAGTATTAGCAGTTAAAGCACCGCCCGGCAGCGGAGATGAAATAATTACAGGGTTAACTGCTAAAGCTTCGGGAGGAAGGAAGTAATCTTTCATACATTCTTTAAAAATTTCTTCCGTTTCAAGAATTTTTTCAATATCAATACCTAAATCATAGTCAGTACCCTTTAAAGCGTGCCACATTGAAACTATATCAGGCTGTGCCGTACCGCCGGAAACAGGTTTCATTGATAAATCTATACCGTCAGCTCCGCCTTCTAATGCAGCTCTGTATGCTAATAAACCTGTACCTGCGGTTTCATGCGAATGGAATCTTATATGAGCCTCAGCACCTAAAATCTCTCTTGTTCTTTTAATTGTTTCATAAACTTTTTGAGGTGCAGAAGTACCTGATGCATCTTTAAATGCTAATGAGGTAAACGGAATACCGTCATCCAATATAGTTCTTAAAACTCTTTCATAAAAAGCAACATCGTGTGCACCTGTACAGCCGATAGGAAGTTCCATCATAGTAATTGTAACTTCGTGTTTTAATCCGTTGTTAACAATACATTGGCCTGAATATATCAAATTATTAACATCATTCAACGCATCAAAATTTCTGATTGTTGTCATACCGTGTTTTTTAAACATCTTAGCGTGGAGATTAATAATATCTCTAGGCTGGGAATCCAAACCTACTACATTTACACCTCTTGCTAACGTTTGAAGATTAATATCGGGGCCAACAGTTTTTCTGATTGTATCCATCATATCAAATGCATTTTCATTGCAATAAAAAATAGGAGACTGAAATCTTGCGCCGCCGCCTACTTCAAAATGTTTTAAACCTGCAGCAACAGCTGCTTCCAATGCAGGTAAAAAATCTTTTGTGAATACTCTTGCTCCGTATACGGATTGAAATCCGTCTCTGAAAGAAGTATCCATAACTTTAATTTCTTTTTTTGCCATTTTCTTTCCCTCTTTATATTCTAATAATATTCTATTAATTTCTATATTTTGCAGCTGCTATAGCTATAGCGATTTCTGTATCATCGCATGCTGTTTTTACTGCGGTTTTTACAACGTTGACTTCTTCCGGAAAAATCTTATTTAAATATGATATAATTGCGCCCATACAAAAAACAGCAATCATTAAGATAATGAGAAAAGAAAAAACCGTTCCCATTCCCACTGCCATTGCGGTCAAACCTTCATTTAAATTTGTGTACATAAAATATCTCCTGTTATTATTTCAATCTCATTTTCAAGTTCATCTTTAACAACTAATAAACCGTTATCTTTTATTGATAGGGCGGTATAATTCTTCTTTAAGTTTGCTTCTTTTATCGTAATTTCTTTACCTAAGAAATCACATCTGTTTACATATTCATTTTTTATATAAATGAAACCTTCTTTTATAAATTGGTTATAATTTTCAAAAAAACTGTCAAGTATTTTTTCTAAAATCGTTTCAACATTATAATTTTTATTTTTTATTACGGAAAGAGAAGTTGCTTTTTGATCGATTTTTTCAAGTGTTTTAAAAGGAAGGTTAACATTCAGTCCTAAGCCTAAAACAACGCCTTTTATTTTATTTTTTTCAATATAAGATTCAGCCAAAATACCTGAAATTTTATAACCGTCAATAAGAATATCATTAGGCCATTTAATTTTCGGATTTAAATTAAATTCTTTTTCTAGAAAAGAGCATACTGCAACAGATAAATACTGTGTCAGATTAGCAAACGGATAATTCTCAATATCCTTTGGTTTTATAACAACAGACATATATAAATTTTCTGACTCATCACCAATCCATTTCCTATCGTATCTGCCTCTTCCGTCTGTTTGATGAGAAGTAAATATGACAGTTTTATCATCAAAAAAACGAATATTATCCATTGCATAACTGTTTGTTGATGATACTTCTTCCAGTGTTATAATTGAATATTTCGACATGTTCAAATTTACTACCATAATCAAATTTATACTAACACAAACAAAATATTTTTTATAAATTAAGTTTTCTAATCAATATTACTTAATAACGGCTTTATTTTTTCAAACATGAATTTTAAAAGCAATTTATTGTTAATAAGAAGATTTTTTGAAATACATTCAACATTTAAACGTTTTGCAATAATTTCTATATTATACATTGCAGAAACAATAACAATTTTTGAAGAATCAAATTTAGGAATTGAACGGATCTGTTCAATTAACCATTCTCCGGCAAGTTTCGGCTCAAAAGAAGTTTCCATCTGTAAATCGGTTAATATAACATCAAAAGGGGATTCAATGTTTTTATTAACAATACTTAAAGCTTCTTTTGCGGAACTTGCCGTTGTAATTTCAAACAAATTTCCATAAAGCTGAAAAATAACCTCTTTATTAAATACCTGCCAGGATTTTGTATCATCCACAATCAAAATTTTTTTCTGCATAATTAAATCTGTATAATCTATTTGTAGTCTTTTTCTTTATGTATATTGAGCTTGCTCAGCCCACTAAATTATTATACATAAGTATAGTGATTTTACAAAAAAATTAATAAAAAGTATCTTCTTTTAAAGATAACTAATTGTCATAATAAAATAAATAGAGTTTGAAGAATTATGAATATACGAAATTATTTTTATGAAATAAAAGAAAGAATAAACAGAATAAATTCTTATGTTTCAAACCCTGTTAATTACAGAAACATAAATAATCCTTTTGCATCAACCCTTCCTCAAAC
>JAJQHF010000142.1 GCA_021199975.1 Candidatus Gastranaerophilales bacterium | reverse complement strand
TTGTTATAAAAAGTATATACTTTTTATAACAATTTTTAATTTTCTTGATATTATTGATTTTGGGGGTATATATTTAAGTTAACAAAACTTAATATAAATATCGCTTAGATTGTGTAATAGCATTTTTTTTTGTACAATTAATCCATATATTGGAGGTTTTAAAATGGTTAATATAGTTGAATTGAGGGATTTTAAAATAGGCGGCGGAAAATTAACTGTTTTAGCAGGACCTTGTGCTATTGAGTCAAAAGATATTTTGTTTAAAACCGCAGAATATTTAAAAGAATTAACGACAGAATTAAATATAAATTTTGTATTTAAATCTTCTTATGACAAAGCAAACAGAAGTTCAATAAAATCTTACAGAGGATTGGGAATTGAAAAAGGAATTTCTTTATTAATGGAAGTAAAGAAAGAATTTGATGTGCCAATTGTGACTGATATACATGAAGCAAATCAGGCCGAAATAGCATCAGAGGCTGCTGATATTATTCAAATACCTGCTTTTTTATGCAGGCAAACTGATTTATTGGTTGCGGCGGCAAAAACAAATAAGGTTATAAATATCAAAAAAGGACAATTTTTGGCGCCGTCACAAATGCAATCAATAGCTTTAAAAGTAAAAGAATCTGGAAATAATAAGATTACGATAACAGACAGAGGAGTTACATTCGGGTATAATAATCTTGTATCTGATATGAGAGCTATTCCTATAATTCAGGAAATGGGTTATCCTGTTATATTTGATGCAACACACAGTGTACAGCTTCCAGGTGCTTGCGGTGAAAGTTCATCAGGGGAGAGAAAATTTGTTCCTGTTCTTGCAAAGGCTGCAATTGCAGCTGGTGCCGATGGTTTGTTTTTTGAAGTACATCCTGAACCGGACTCAGCTCTTTGCGACGGAGCCAATATGATTAATTTTAAACAAGCAAAAGACATATTTAAAATATGTAATGATATATTTAATCTTATTAATAATAATTAAATTTTAGATTAACATAGAAATTCTCTTGTCTTGATACTGTTTTTTGCAAATTTATTAATATTTTGTCTTAACATCACGATAATCCAATGGCATTATAAAGCGAAGCACCGCAGTGTAAACGTGGATGACTTACAAAATGAACAAGTTGAGTTGTGGCCAAACTTGTGAACTTGTATGTTGCAGCCAGACTGTATAATCACTGGCTTAGATGCTTTTATTATAGAAAACCTTAATCTAATATTAATTTTTGTAAAAAATATTAAAGTTTTTAATTTAAATGCCGATATATAATATGACTTTTTATAAAAAAGTATTAAAAAATACGAGGAGATAATTATGTCATCAATTAACGCAATATCAAGTTATATATCGGGAACCTCAGGTTCTTCCACTAAAACAGTAAATTTAAGTGAAGAAACAATAGGTAAGCTGCTTGCGCTGGGTATTGATATAGAATCCGTATCATCTGAAACAGAGGCTAAAAAGCTTATTGAAGAAGCTGAAAATGAACAAGGCGGAAATACTGAAGGTGAAGATAAGGATTCTTCTGAGGGTGAGGCTCTATATGACAGCTTAAAAAGCCTTGCAAACAAAATAGGAATTACTATAAATCAAAATGAAAATATTGAAAGTATTTTTGACAAAATTTCCGAAAAATTAGATGAATTCAAAGAAAATTCTTATAATACAAATTTTAATGTTTTCCAATCCGAATATGAAATGCTTAAACTGCAATTTAAAAATATGAATTCGGGTGAGTCATCGATTTTAAGTGCATTAGACATGATGTCGCAAAGTAACAGAGCTGCTTTGGGTATATAAAATTATAAATAAACAAAAATAAAATTACTCACCTGTTTTTTTCGTACTATAATGACCTTGAATGTACAAATTCAGGTGGAAAAATATGAATAAAAAACAGTTTATAGAAGATGATTTAAAATATATTTGGCATCCTTTTACACAAATGAAATCTCTGGAAGCGGAAGATAACAAACCTATTATTATTAAAAAGGGAAGAGGTATATATTTAGAAGATATTGACGGAAATAAATATATTGATGCAGTTTCTTCATGGTGGGTTAATACTTTAGGACATTCAAATAAAAGAATAAACAAAGCAATTTATAAACAATCAAAACAAATTGAGCATGTTATTTTTGCGGGATTTTCTCATCAACCTGCCATAAAATTTGCTAAAAAGTTCATATCCATGCTTAATAATGATTTAAAGCACGTATTTTTTTCCGACAATGGGTCAACTTCGGTTGAGGTTGCACTAAAAATGGCATATCAATATCAAGTGTTAAAAGGAAAACCTGAGAAAAGAAAATTTATTGCATTAAAAAATTCATACCACGGAGATACTTTAGGGGCTGTTTCTGTAGGCGGAGTCGATATGTATCACAAATTATATAAGCCGCTCCTTTTTGAAATAAAACAGGCAGAAAGCCCATACTGCTACAGATGTCCTATGAATTGCAATAAAGAAACCTGCAATTGCGAATGTTTAAATTCTGTTGAAAATATATTGAAAGAAGATTCTGCAAATATTGCAGGTATAATTATTGAACCTCTGGTTCAGGCGGCAGGCGGAATGATTATGTATCCGCCTAAATATATTACAAAGCTTAGAACTATATGTGATAAATACAATATTTTATTGATTGATGATGAAGTTGCAATGGGCTTTTACAGAACAGGCAAAATGTTTGCTTATGAGCATGCAAATATTGTTCCTGATATTATCTGCGCCGCAAAAGGAATAACAGCCGGTTATATGCCTTTATCTGTAACAGTTGCAACTGATGAAATATATAATGCGTTTTATGATGATGATTTAGACGGATATAAAACTTTTTATCACGGCCACAGCTATACAGCTTATCCGCTTGCACTTGCTGTTGCGCTTGAAAATCTTAAAATATTTGAAGAAATGAACATTGAAGAATATTTAAAACCCAAAATAGAGAAATTTTCAAAAGAACTTGAAAAATTCCGCAGTCATAAAAATGTTGGAGATATAAGACAAACCGGCATGATTTGTGCTGTTGAGCTTGTTAAAA
>JAJQHF010000274.1 GCA_021199975.1 Candidatus Gastranaerophilales bacterium | reverse complement strand
ATGTATCATAGGTTGTTGCCACGATAGTTTCCTTTAATATAGCAAGGACATCGTCCCATATTTGTTTAATTAATATGTCTTCCATTACCTTTTTAATATATTTTTTAATTAATTAACTTTTGTTCTGAGTCTTAAATGTAATTCACGCAACTGTTCTTCTGTTGCCATTGCAGGTGCATCCGTCATTAAACATTTAGCCGCCGAATTTTTCGGGAATGCAATTACATCTCTTATTGAATTAGTTTTTGCAAGTAAAGCAACAACTCTGTCTAAGCCCAAAGCAAGTCCTGCATGCGGAGGAGTTCCATATTTAAATGCGTTAATCATAAATCCGAACTTTTCATTTGTTTCTTCATCAGATAAACCTAAAGCTTTGAAAACTCTCTGCTGTATATCCGCCGAATGTATTCTTACGCTTCCGCCGCCGAGTTCATTACCGTTATAAACTATATCATAAGCAATTGAGCGGCAATTAGCGGGGTCTGATTCCATTTTATCAATATCTTCAAGATTAGGCATTGTAAACGGATGATGAACAGATACATATCTGTTGTCTTCTTCTGAATATTCAAACATCGGGAAATCAACAACCCATAAAAGAGCATGAGCATCAGGATTAATTAAACCGAGTTTGTTTCCGAAGTATAATCTAAATCTGCCCATAACATCATAAGTAACTTTTGGTTTATCGGCAACGAAGAAAATAACATCTCCTGCTTTAGCGCCTGCTCTTTGCTTGATTTGTTCGGCTTGCTCATCTGTTAAAAATTTAAGTACAGGCGATTTTGCACTTCCGTCTTCTAAATAGATAATATTTGCAAGTGCTTTAGCACCGAATGAAATTGCAAGTTTTGTCAAGTCATCAATTTCTTTTCTTGAATAGTTTGCAATATTAGGAATTTTTATAGCTCTGACAATACCGCCTTTTTTCAGTGTATCTTTTATAATTTCAAAGTTAGATTCCATTATAATATCGCCGATATCAAAAAGCTCAAGTCCAAAACGTGTATCGGGTCTGTCACTGCCGTATTTATCCATAGCTTCTTTATATGTAATAACGGGAAGTTTTTCGGGTGTTTGATAATCTACAAGTTTAAACACTTCTCTTAAAAGACCTTCAACCATATTCATAATATCCTGCTGATTAACAAAAGACATTTCCATGTCAACCTGAGTAAATTCGGGCTGTCTGTCAGCTCTTAAATCTTCGTCACGGAAGCATTTCGCAATTTGGTAATACCTTTCAATACCGCCTACCATTAATAATTGCTTAAAAATTTGAGGTGATTGAGGAAGGGCATAGAATTTTCCGGGTTGTACACGGCTCGGAACAAGGTAATCTCTTGCACCTTCGGGGGTTGTTTTAATTAAAATCGGTGTTTCAACCTCCATAAAATTTTGACTGTTTAAATAATTACGGATAGTTGTAACAATTTTATGTCTTAATTTTAAGCAGTCTAAAACCTGCGGACGTCTTATATCAAGATAACGGTATTTTAATCTTATATCTTCACTTACATCTTCCGAATTTAAAGGAAACGGCAAAACAGCTGATGAAGATAAGATTTCAATTGCTCTCGGATATACTTCAATTTCCCCTGTAGGAAGCTTATCGTTATATGTTTCTTCAGGTCTTACGGAAACAATACCCGTTGCTTTTATAACAAATTCATCTCTTAATTTTTGAAATATATCATAAACCTCAGGGTTCTTTTGCGGGTCTGAAACCAGTTGAAATAAACCTGAACGATCTCTTACTTCAACAAATATTATTCCGCCTAAATCTCTTACCGCTGAAACCCAGCCTGATATAGTTATTTCTTTTCCTATTTCATTTTTTGTTACTTCTCCGCATCCGTGCGTTTTCATTGATGTAGTTGTTATCATTTTATTTTCCTGTTATCTCACTGTATTTTATCTTCTTATGATATGTCAAACTTTGATAAATTTGTTTGGACATTACTTAATTTAACTCAAAAACATTAATTTTACAAAGAAATTAAATTTTTCTCTTTTTTATTCTTACACCTTCTACTTCATAAACATTTTCTATTGCAATAAAAGCTCTCGGATCAATATTTTTAGCAATTTCTTTAAGCTTTTGAACCTGAAGCCTTGATATTACACAATAAATAATTCTTTTTTTCTGACCGGAGTATCCTCCTTCAGCATCAATATAAGTAACACTTACATCCATTTTATCCATTATATCTTTGCCGATTTCCTGAGAATAATCGGTTATAACAAAAACGGATTTTGATTCGTTTAAACCCTCAATAACGGTATCCATTGTTTTATAAGCAATAAAATAAGTTACAATCGAATACATTGCATGCTGCCAATCGTAAACGAAACCGGCTACCGTAAATATAAAAAGGTTTATAAACATTATAATTTCACCGACAGAGAACGGTATCTTTTTTGTCGCATAAACAGCAAGAATTTCAGTTCCGTCAAGAGAAGCTCCGTTTCTAAGAACCAGCCCTACACCTGCCCCTAATATTAAACCGCCGAAGATTGAAACTAAGAATAATTCCAAATCATTTATTATGCAATGTCCGTGAAAACACTGACCAAAAAACGTTACACCGCATGCAAATACAATTATTGAATAAAAAGTAGCAAAAACAAACCTTTTACCTAACTTACGAAGAGCAAGAATTATAAATGGTATGTTTATTCCGACAATAAACAATCCCAAAGGTTTTTGTGTCAAAGTATTTAATATCATTGACACACCTGTAATACCTCCGTCAATTATTCGGCTGGGAACCAAAAAACCCTCAATTACAAAAGCATATATTAATGCACCGATAGTTAGAAAAAAATAATCTTTAATGTATGATTTCATAAGAACCTCTATTGGAATTATACAATAAATAATTCAAATTGATTATAACTGTAAATTTTATTATAAAAACCAAATATACTTAATACTATATTTAATTTATTAAATTCTGTATTTCTGACTCAAGTTTTTTAATCTTACTTTCAATCATTTTTATATTACACCATAATTTTTAATTATATATTATTCTTCAATCAGTTTAAAATTTTCGCCTAATTTATC
>JAJQHF010000088.1 GCA_021199975.1 Candidatus Gastranaerophilales bacterium | reverse complement strand
ATTTTAAATATGTAATATCACTCGATAATACATCAAACGGTTTTTTTCTTTAAAATTTCTTTCTACTAAATCTTCACATATTCTTGCTTTTTGCATTTCTATTATTTTCTTTTTATACGGATTAGATTTTCTTACTCCTCCTTGTATATTTAATATTTTCATTAACTTTATTATTTTTTTATGGTTCATTTTTATTCTTAAATACCTTTCTAAATTCATCTTTATTGTTCTATATCCTGCTTTTTTGTTTTTTAACAGAAATATTGCATATATTAAAAGTAAATCTTTTTCATATTTTAATTTATGTTTTCCGGTTAACCATTTGTAATATCCGCTTTTAGATACTTTTGCAATATCACACATAGTTTTAACAGGTAAATCATTAACAGAGTATATTATTTGATATTTTAGATTAGGAGTTATTTTAACCGGTTCTCCAGTTCTTGCAGCTTTTTTAGAAAGTTATTTTCAGCCTCCAAATATTTATTTCTTTGATTTGCTCGCCGCACAGCCCCTGCAACCTCATTTCAAAAACTTTCAGTTTCTTGCATTCGGTCGGGCTGTTGCTTCACTTTGTAACACCTTCGGCTTATCGTGAATTTTTTCTCAGACATAATTAATTGCTGACCGCAGAATGCGGCACTATACAAGATATAAGAACAAAAAAAAGGTCGCATAGCGACCACAGTCTTGTTATGGAGAAAAGGAGTGAAGGAAAATAAGTAATAAAGAATATTAACTATATTATTATAATTCCCGTTTGATTTTATATATAACATATATAATAATTATATATTAATATTTTTTAATAAATTTACAGCAAAAAAAACTTGAAATAAAAAGATGAGCATGTGTAATAAACAAACGAAAGGAAATGCAAGAGTAATTCAGTGGTAGAATGCTTCCTTGCAAAGGAAGATTATATAAGTTTTTTAAACCGCTGCAAATTTTAAAATCCTTATAGATAAAAGGTTTTAGCAGTTTCTTATTTTTTACCTTTTTTTCAAAAAATATAGCTTTTTAGAAAAAATGTGAGAAAAATGTGAGAAATTTTTTGCATAAAAAAGCCCTGCATTGCTGCAAGGCTGTAGTTACTAAAAAGGAATGGTGAAGAATAGCAAGAAATCTGCTTTAAGGCTTATAAAATATTAGGTATAAAACTTGAAAAAGAAACCTAATCATGTGTAATAAAAATTGAAGTCACAAATTGTGACTTCAAACAAATTAATTCATTACATCCGTGAACCAGCTTATATTCTAAAATCCTATCTTTTGCGGCTTTGTGCAGTCAAGTAACAGGTTTATTGCTTCGTTAATTCTGTCTATTTCTGCATTATTATCCTGTGCATACCGAATAAAATAGTTTTAGCGGTCACATTTTGCGGCACATCATTTAATCGGATAAAAATATTCAACCAAATAAGAAGCAGCGTCAAAAGGATGTTCTAAAAATTTAGCTTCTCTGTCGTTTTTAATCTGCTTGACTGTCGGTACATTTACAATAGAAGTTCCCTCTTTAAATGCAAGATTGTAAATATTGTGGATTAGCCACTTACATTTATTCTTATCAATAAAGATGTGTCTTTCTCCTCTTGCGTTGCATATTCTGGCATTAAAAGCCTGTATTCTTCTAAGTACAGAGGGATTAAAAGGTCTTAGCTTAAATTCGATATTATAGCCGTATGCTTCTAATGCTCTGCGAATAATCATATAATTTATAAATTCGCTTTGAGCATTTCTGAAATCACCCGAAGCGTCACCGCATATAATAATTTTATTTCCGTGATTAGGATATCTTCTGATAAATTCTTCAATACAAGTGTAGAGGTATTTTCAATAACCAGTTCATCAAAGAAATAAACATTATGGTCGTCTTTATGAGCAATACATCAACACATAGGGTCAACGTTAAAATCGCAGGTTAAATATAAAGGTAAATCTTTGTTATATTCAATAGCTTTTTCATTATCGGAAGAAAAGTTTTTAACGACTAAGCCGCTTGAATAATTGCAAAATTCACCTAAAACATTAATTCTGTAATATTCGGGGTTATATTCTTCTTTCATAGACTCAATAAAATGTTCGGGAAGAAAAGTATTGTCGAAAGTAGGAGCAATAATTAAGCGATAATTTTCTTTAGGATTTTCCACAAATCTTTTCCAAATCCAACCTTTATTAGGCTGTGGGTTAGTATGCCCGAATAATCTGAACCTAAAATCACCCCAAGAGAGTTTTTTATTGGTATTTCTTAAACGTGCTAACAGCTGTTTAAAAGCACTGTCCGATATTTGTAACGCTTCTTCTATTTCAGCCCAATGCAGGTTTAATGACTTGAACTTTTCAGGGGCGTCAAGACCTTTGAATAAAATCTCCGAACCATTATTTAATGTAATCTTTTTGTCATTTTTGTTATAAAGAAAATCTCTGTCTTTTTTGTAACCCATATTTTCAAGGTGTTCAAAATAAGATTGCAGAGTAGTATTTTTAACAAGTTCATATTCTTTAGCACCAACAAGACCACGAGAGCCTGCATATTTTCTTGCAAGCATTAAACCGAGTAATGAACCTGCCCAAGTTTTTCCGCTACCGTAACCGCCTTGATACATAACAACATCAAGCTGTAAATTATGCGGAACTTCCATAAATTCTTTTTGTTTTGGTAATAATTTGTATTTCATAACTATTTCTCTCTCAAGAATAACTCTTTTTCAGCACTTCTTCTTTTAACAAGCCCCTCTAATTTAACACCTTTAGAATATACCCAAAGGTCAAACCGACCTGCCGCTAAAGGGAAATGTTTATTATTTATAAATTTAAGCATTGTAGATTTTTCAAAAGCGTTTGCACCTATGTTAAAAACAAAGCTGATAAGTGCGTCAAATTGGTTTTGATTTAATTCTGTTTTCACAAGTTTATTTATATCGTATTCAAACTTTATCAAATCTCTTTTAAGATATTCTATAGCTTGTTCCATTGTGCAAGTATCTGTACTTTTAACCCCTGATGTATGACCGTAATCGATTGTCCAAATTCCTGCGGGGCATTTATATGCCTTTGTTTTTAAACCCTCGAATTTTTTTATTAAATTTATTC
>JAJQHF010000161.1 GCA_021199975.1 Candidatus Gastranaerophilales bacterium | reverse complement strand
GTCAACAGGCTGATTTGTGGATTTTAAAATTTTACGAATAATTTTAAAATACTTTTTTTCAAGCTTATTTTTTTTATCTAAATCACCGAACATATTAACATCATTAATTATAAAATTTACATTCGGATTGTTTTTTATTACTTTAACTTTTTTTTCAAGATAATCAGGGGTAATAGAATCATCGGACTCAAGAAAGACAACCCACTCACTGTCTGCTTTTTCTAAACCCAATAAAAGTGTATCTTTTAACCCTTTATTCTCGAAATTTGGATGAGTAAAAAGTTTAATTCTCCTATCTTTTTCACAGTATGTTTTTATAAGATTAACGGAATTATCCTTAGAACCGTCGTCAACAATTACTAATTCCCAATCAGAATATGTTTGGGCCAGTATACTTTCAATAGTTTCTTTAATATAATTTTCATAGTTATAACTTGCTGTAATTATTGAAATTTTCATATTTTTTTTACTTATTCTATCCTAACAAATTCTGCTTATATAATTTAAATTAAACAAAGACGTGGTATCAAAACTTTTTTAATTGTGCGAAAGCTTCATCAAGAGCTTTTATGCCTTGTTTCCCGAAATCTACAATAATCATTGATGAAGAACCAATTAACTTTAGCTCTTGAACTTTTCCGACTCCAAATTTTGAATGAAAAACTCTGTCACCTGTTTTTAATTCGGATTTAATTTCATGAATATTTTCAGATGTTTTAGTGCTGTCAATCACTAATTCAGGTTGATTTTCAGCTTCCGCTTTTAATTTTTTTTCAAGCAGCATTTTTTTAATAGGATTATTTTCAAGTAATTCTTTTATTTTTTCATCATCCTTTTTTATTCGTTCTTCACGATTAATTTGATTATTTTTGCTTTTTATAACAAAACTTGTGTTATGTTTTATTCTTTTTTGGGGGGCAATAAAATCTCTTCCAAAAGAAGATTGAGATTTAATGCTTCCGTCGGCATTTTCACTAATCTGCCGTGATTTTATCGTATCAACAGCCTTTTTAAATGTATATACCGGCTGTGATGAGGAGGAAAAGCTTTGCTCTGATTCCGTGCAGTCAATAATATCCGACGGAATTTCGGATAAAAATCTGCTCGGATTATAATATTTGTAATCACCCCACATTTTTCGCCTTTTTGCGCAGCTTAAATACAAATTTTGCTTAGCTCTTGTTATTCCGACATACATAAGACGTCTTTCTTCTTCCATTTCAATCGGTGAATCAAGAGAGCGGTTATGAGGGAAAATACCCTCTTCAAGCCCTGATAAGAAAACGGTATTAAACTCTAAACCTTTTGCACTGTGTATAGTCATTAGGGTTAATGCGTCAGAATCCTCCTGATATGAGTCAATGTCGCTTACTAAAGATACCTGTGATAAAAATTCTCCCAAAATGTCATTATCAAGGGGTGTAAACTCTTGAGCAACGCTTATAAACTCCTGCAAATTGTCAATTCTTGATTCCCTTTCAGCTTCATCTTCATTATCTTTGATATCTTGAATATAGCCTGATTTTTCAAGCACATAGCCGATAAATTCAGATAATTCAAGTTTATTAATTGCGTTTTGAAAATCACATATCATATTGTAAAAAGCGGATAATTTAGTCTTAACGGCAGACGAAAATTCATCATATTCCCCGATTTCACTTAGAATATTCATAAACGGAATATCATTTTTTATTGACAATTCCAGCAATTTATCGACCGTTGCAGCACCTATTGCACGCTTAGGAACATTTATAATCCTTTTTAAGCTTTGAGAATCATTCGGATTATATATCAATTTTAAATAAGAAATAATATCTTTTATTTCCTTTCTGTCATAGAACTTTAAACCGCCTACAACTTTGTATGGAAGATTATTTGCTATACATGCTTCTTCAATTGCTCTTGATTGCGAATTTGTTCTGTATAGAACTGCAATATCTGATAAAGAAGTGCTTAAAGAAATTCTTTTAACTTCGTGTACAAGGTGCATCGCCTCATCAGACTCATCATTTGCCTGATATAAGTTAATATTGCTGCCCTTACCGAGGTTAGAATATAAATTTTTGCTTATTCTTTGTTTGTTATTGCAAATTACGCTGTTTGCCGCATTAAGTATTGTTTCGGCTGAACGGTAATTTTGTTCAAGTTTTATAAGATGAGTTTTTCTAAATGCGGATTGAAGGTTTAATATAATCTTATAATCGGCACCTCGCCAGCTGTAAATCGATTGATCAACATCTCCTACTACAAATAAGCTTCTGTTGTTCGGAATATCCTCTTCTTCTTTATCGTTAGTATAGAGCAATTTAATCATTTTATACTGACAAAGGTTTGTGTCTTGAAATTCATCAGCAAGTATATGTTTAAATCTGTTAAAATATTTTTCTCTTACCGTTTGAGATTGCTCCAAAAGCTTAACGGCAAGAACAAGCATATCATCAAAATCAAGAGCATTATTCGCTTGAAGTAATTTTTGATATTCCATAAATATTTGAGCATACTTTTCGCCTCTGTAATCACGGGCTTTAGTTGCGTATGTATAGGCATCATACATTTTATTTTTTGCATTAGATATAATTGTTTTTAAAAGTTTTGGCTGATAGACTTTTTCATCCAAATTACAGTTTTTTAAAGCAGTTTTTAATATTGAATTAGAATCCGCATCATCATATATTACAAATTTGTTATCATATGACATGCCGTTTTGGTCTTTGTACTCAGAAATATCCGTCCTTAAAATTCTGCCCGAAATCGAATGGAAAGTACCAATCCACATTTTTTTTGCTTTTTCTTCGCCAATCATAAGGGAGAGCCTCTGATACATTTCCTTTGCCGCTTTATTTGTAAATGTAACAGCAAGAATTTCATAAGGTGACACTCCTGAATTTACCAAATTTGCAATTCGAGCAGTTAAAACCTTTGTTTTTCCGCATCCAGCGCCTGCTAAGACAAGTATTGTACCTTTGTCTAAAAGTACAGCTTCTTTTTGTTCTCTATTTAATCCCTCTAAAATATTTCCCATGTGTCTTTTATTTTTTTCAAAATGTGGTATTATTAATAATATTATAATTAGAAAATTAATTAAGACAAATAGGAAAATATATGTC